>JADLHH010000596.1 GCA_020848855.1 Anaerolineae bacterium
GTAAGCAGGCGGGCATGATGCACGTCGCCAACCATCATGTCGTCCCCGGCAAGAAACAGTGGACGTGGGGGAACGGCGATTTCGGACAGGCATGGGATCGCCACCTGACCGACGAAGACGGTCCGTATATCGAATTGATGTGCGGCGCGTATACCGACAACCAGCCGGATTTTAGCTGGCTGCAGCCCGGTGAGGAAAAGCGCTTCACGCAGGTTTTCATGCCCTACAAGCGCATCGGCGCGCCCAGGAACGTCTCGAAGGACGTAGCGCTGAATCTCGAAGTCGATGGGGCGCGCGCCCGTATCGGCGTCTACCTGAGCAGCCCGCGCACCGTCCGCGTTGTCCTCTACACGAATGACAGCGGTTTGTTCGAGCGCACTATCACGCTAGACCCTGACACCGTGCTTGACGAGACCGTCGTCCTGCCGGATGGCGTGCGGGAAAGTGACCTTCGTCTGACGGTGCTGGACGGGAACGAGCAACTGCTGTCCTACGCGCCGCTGGTCGAACAGGAGCAGAGCATCCCCGCGCCTGCGACTGCCGCCCGCCCACCCGCCGAGATCGCGTCCAATGAGGAATTATTCCTCAATGGGCTGCACCTCGAACAGTATCGTCACGCCACTTACGAGCCGGAGCCATACTACCAGGAAGCACTCCGCCGCGACCCGTTCGACAGCCGCTGCAATAACGCGCTCGGCTTGCTGCTGCTGCGGCGTGGCAAGTTCGCCGCCGCCGAGCCGTACTTTCGCATGGCAGTCAAGCGCCTCACGCTGCGGAATCCGAACCCATACGACGGCGAGCCGTACTACAACCTCGGCTTGTCGCTCAAATACCAGCGACGCTACGGCGAAGCCTTCGACGCCTTCTACAAAGCCGTATGGAATTCGGCTTGGCAGGACAGCGGTTACTTCGAGCTGGCGCGCATCGCCGCCCGCCGCCGCGACTGGCTCGACGCGCTCGACCTGATCGAGCGGTCGCTGGCGCGCAACACACGCCATCTCAAGGCGCGCCAGTTGAAGACGGCGATTCTGCGTCATCTGGAGCGAACTGACGAGGCGCGGCGCGAAGCCGAAGCCAGCCTGCGGATAGATCGGCTCGATTTCGGCGCGATGGTCGAGCTGCGCTGGCTGATCGACGACACCACGTTCCGCGAGCTGGCTGGCGACGACGCGCAGACCTGCATCGAAATTGCGCTCGACTACGCGCACGCTGGGCTGTTCGATGAAGCACTCGCCCTGCTGGACGACGCGCCGCCGACCGACCCAATGGTGCGCTACTACACAGGGTGGATTTACCAGCAAAGGGGCGACACGGCGGCGGCCGACAATGCATTTGACGAAGCGGCGCAGATGTCGCCCGATTACTGCTTCCCGCATCACGTCGAGGCGGTGCTGGCGCTCGAAGCAGCGATGACCGCTCACCCGGACGACGCCCGCGCGCCCTACTACCTGGGCAACTTCTGGTACGCGCACCGCCGCTACGATGAGGCGATTGCCTGCTGGGAACGCGCCGCCGCGCTCGATCCGCAGTTCCCAACCGCGCAGCGCAACCTCGGACTGGCATACATGAACAAGCGCGGCGACTCGCAGGCGGCGAAGGCTGCCTACGAACGTGCTTTCGTGCTCGATCCGTCCGACAGCCGCATACTCTTTGAACTCGATCAACTCGACAAGCAGTTGGGACGCAGCCCGGCAGACCGTCTCGCCCGGCTGGAAAGTGCCCCGGCGCTCGTCGATTCACGGGACGATTTGACCGTCGAGCAGGTCATGCTGCTTAATCTTTCCGGCAGGCACGATGCAGCCCTCGACATCCTGACGCACCGCACGTTCCATCCCTGGGAAGGCGGCGAAGGCAAAGTGACCACCCAGTATGAAACCAGCCACATCGAGCTGGCGAAACGCGCGCTGCGGGAAGCCCGCTACGACAACGCCATCCACCATCTGCAGCAGGCGCTCGGCTGCCCGCTGAATCTGGGTGAAGGCAAGCTGGCGGGCGCGCACGACAATCACATTTTCTACTTCCTGGGCGAAGCCTACCGGCGCTCCGGCGATACCGCGCAGGCGAACGCCTGCTTCGAAAAAGCGACGCTCGGTTCGTTGACACCTACCTCAGCCATGTACTACAACGATCAGCCGCCAGAGATGATCTTCTATCAGGGTATGGCGCGCCGGGCACTCGGTCGTCAGGATGAAGCCGACGCGATCTTCCGGTCGTTGGTGGCATATGGGCAGGATCACATGGACGACGAAGCGCACATGGACTATTTTGCCGTGTCCCTGCCAGATTTCCTCGTCTTCGACGCCGATCCTCAGGAGCGCAGCCGCATTCACTGCCACTTCATGATCGGGCTGGGCTTACTGGGGCAAGGGCGCTCCACGGAAGCGCAGGTCGAGTTCGACGCGGTGCTGGCACACCAGCCCGATCATCTGGGCGCGGTGCGGCATCGCGCCTGGCGCGAGATTTTCGACGGTCGCGAGTCGAGCACGGTTCATGCCTGATCAGGAAGTTGTCGGCTTCTCGTCCCGCGTGTACCAGACGCAGTGGTATTCGATACCAGCACTTACACTCGAAACCCCGGCTCTCCGGGTCACTACGGTGCCCATGATTGGGGCAAAAATCGTGTCGGTTTTCGACCGTATCGCCGGGCGCGAGTGGCTGCTTCCGTCCAACGATGGGCGTTTTCAGCCGGTCGCCTATGCCGCGTCCTTCGTTGAACAGGACATGAGCGGCTGGGATGAAATGTTTCCGACAATCGAGCGCTGTGTATACCCGGTAGAAGGCGCGTATTTCGGCGCGGAGCTTCCCGACCACGGCGAAGTTTGGGCGCTCGCCTGGAAGCACGACGAAAACATCATGGATGGTGTTTGCCTGAGGGTGTCGGGGCGCGTATTGCCCTATACACTGTCGCGAACACTCCGTGTCGTCGGTGAGCGAACCCTGCGCCTGAGCTACGAAGTCGTCAATACGGGCGACGAGCCGCTTGTGGCGCTCTGGGCGACACATCCGCAGTTCAACGTGGACGACACCACGCGAATTGTGCTGCCTGACACCGTGCAGCACGTCATCAATGTTCTGCCGACCGAAGAACTGCCCGCGACCGGGCAGCTTTGCGCCTGGGCGACGACCACGACGCCGGCGGGCGAGCGCCTTCAGCTTGACCGTATCGGCTCGGCAAGCGGGCACAAACACCGCAAGCTGTATCTTCCGCCGGAACAGCCCGTGTCATGGGCGGGCTTGCAGCAAAGCGGTGACGGCGCGTGGCTGCGGCTGTCGTGGGATACGAATGCAGTTCCCTACCTGGGCGTGTGGGTCGATGAAGGCGCGTTCAACTCCGCTGCGACCGCCGCCCTTGAGCCATCGACAGGCTACTACGACAGCTTGACGCGGGCGTGGCAGAACAACCGCGTCGTGCGGCTGATCCCCAACAGTATGTGCCGCTGGTCGCTTGATCTTGAGCTTGGCAGCGGACAAATTTCCTGAAGCGGCTCCTCGTCCAGAAAGTAGTCCATAGCCGGGGCGGTGCGACTCGCCCCGGCAAAGCCTGAACATCGAAGCGGCGGTCGTCCTACAGCGCGCGCATCGCCCGCCGGGGCGACAGCACGAACGGCGGCAGGTACGCCGGGATATTCGAGAATGGCAGCACTTCCGGCTTCAGGGCGATTCCCAGCATCTCCTGCATGAAGGCGCGCCGCGCCTGAATTCGTCCCCAGGCTTCGGGATACTTCGCCGCGAATTCGGCACGCAGCACGTCGTCTGCCAGCGCGATCCCATCTTCGATATTGGACGTGAAGTAGCGCGTGCCCGTCCCCGGTATCACGTCCACCTGCAGCGCCATGCCGGACTGCAGGCGCTCAGTCGAACCCTTATAGACTGGCGAATGAACCCACTCGTCCAGATGAATCAGATGACCCGGATTGAGCTTGACGTTGTAGAACGGATCGCCGATCCGGTCGTGGATAATCTGATACAGTTCTCCGCCGGTCACGCCGATGCCGATGTGTTCGTACCACGCGACGATAGCCTGGAAATAAGGGGCGACGACCTTTTCGACGTAATCCTGAATGTCCGCCGGAAGCTGCGCGGTATTTTCGACCACGAAGCCCGCGCGGCTGGTCAGCCCACCCCAGGGCGCGCAGCAGGCGGTGAAAGGGTCCCCCTGCTGGATGCGATTGAGACTGGGGCTAGCCATGCCGAGAAACGCCCGCTGCCCCGCAGCGAGAAAGACGTGTGTCGAAAGCGGCAGTCCGTTCAGCCCCATCAGCGCGCCCGCTTCGAGTTCAGTCATGCCCGGTTTCACGCCAAACAGCACGTTACGCACCGACTGTGACGCAAAGGTTTCCGCGAACTCGAAGGCTGCAAGCTGTTCGACTTCGTTGGTTGCCCGCAAACCTCGGCTGGCGTCCATGAACAGGTGACCGGCGTTACGCACACTACCGGTGCTCCCGACGAGCCACCGAAGGGTATCCACCACATAGCTTGGAATCTCAATCCATTCGCTGGGATTAGCGACTTCCCCCGCGCCGAAGTACTTCCAACCAGCCACGCCGACCTGTTTTCCGGCTGCCACGCCGCCCGAACTCAGAATGTCTGCCAGCGGGCGGCTCGCATCACGGGGTTGCCCCAGCAGGCTGAGGCTTTGATAGAGCACGATTTCAAAATCATCCGTGATCGGGCTGACATTGACGTAGCCCAATCCTTCGTTGCCGACCAGCAGCAGCGGCTTCCGCTGGTCATAGCGCTGAAGGTCGATCACCAGATAAGACTCTTCAAAGCGTGGATCGTAGCCCGTGAGGTAAGCCAGGTTCGGGAAATGCTCACGGTCGCCATAGACGACGAAAACGTCATCCCCCTCGCTGCGCGCACGTTCGACCAGCCGCTTCAGGCGTTCGCGGTAGCGTTCCGCAGGGACGGACGGCTGAACGGTAGGAAGTCCAAATTCGGGTAGAGCCAGGTCTGTCAACTCGACTTGTCGATACATAATATCCATGCACGTTTTCAGGCGGATAAGGTGAAAATCCTGCCGATTATACCCGGAAACCCGGCTTTACCGACAACTGCGGTAAACAGCCGCCTCCGGCTGGATCGCGGGATGGTCATAAAGGAATTTGACAGGCTCGGCAATCACGATATATTCAAAGTGAACATTTGTAATGGACATTTGCTCACATGACTCGCAACCGCAGCGCCTCCGAACATTTACGGCTCATGCATACGGTCGCTGAACTCTACTATCTGGAGGGCAAAACGCAGCTCGAAATCGCCGAGGTCATGGACCTTTCTCGCTCGAAAGTGCTGCGTCTGCTGCAGGAAGCCCGCGAAGAAGGCATTGTCCAGATCTCCGTCATCAATCCGTTTGAAAGCGTCGAAACGCTCACGAACACGCTGCAGCTCAAGCTGGGGCTTTCAACCGTCATCGTGGTCGGCGGGCAAAGCAACGATCCGATCCACGTCCGCAAGCGGCTCGGCTACGCGACCGCCCATTATCTCGGCTCGGCGCTGCGTTCCGGCATGATCCTGGGGCTTGGCTGGGGGCGGACGCTGTATGAGGTGGCGCAAGCCCTGGAAACCGAACCCACGCGCGACCTCACCATCGTGCCGTTCATGGGCGGTCTGGGGCAGATCGCGCCGAGCTTCCAGGTTCATGCGATGGCGCGCACGTTCAGCGAAAAATTCGGGGGCACGTGGAAAACCCTGTATGCCCCGGCGCTGGTCGAAGATGGCGGCATCTATCGCGCATTGATGTCCTCGCGCGACATCGTCCCGATCGTCAACATGTGGGACGCAGTGGATGTCGCATTAGTCGGCATCGGCAATATCGATCTGGGGAAAGATATACAGATGCTCTTTGCCGATTACATCACCGACGATATCAACGCGCGATTGAGAGACCAGAATGCCGTCGGCGACATTTGTATGCGCTTCTTCGACATGAACGGTAACGCCATCAACGACGGACTGGAGAATGTTATCAGCATCGACCTGGATCGCCTTAAAAAGATTCCGCACCGCATCGGCGTGGCAGGAGGAGCCGCCAAAGCGACCGCTATTCTGGGAGCCGCGCGCGGCGGCTTCATCAACACCCTGATTACGGACGAAGCAGCCGTTCGTCAGATACTCCCCTTAATCGAAGGTTAGGCAAAAAGATGAGCACCGCAAAAACGATTCGCATGAACCATATTTTCGCGCCGGATGGACGGGCGGTTGTTATCGCTATGGATCATGGGCTGCCCGCCATGTCTCCATTAGCCGGCTTGAAAACGCCGGGACGACTGCTGCAGCAGATCAACGCGGGCGGGGCAGACGCGATCCTGACCACGCCGGGGATTGCTGCCCGTTTCGCCGCCGATATTGGAAAACTGGGCTTGATCATTCGACTGGATGGGGGCGCGACGACCCTCAACACCAGCTTCGGAACCATGCAGTTGATCGCGTCGGTCGAGGATGCCTTACGCCTGGGCGCGGATGCCGTGGCAGTGATGGGCTTCTGCGGCACGCCGGACGAAAGTGACAGCCTGCGGACACTCGGACAGGTGGCGACGGAATGCCGGACACTCGGCGTCGTGCTGATGGCAGAGATGCTGCCGCTGGGGTATCAGGGTAAGCCCAACGTCGAGCAGGTGACTCTGGCAGCGCGCATCGGCGCGGAACTGGGCGCGGACATCATCAAGACCAAGTATGTCGGCACGCCGGAAACCTTTGCCGAAGTGACGGAAACCTGCTTCGCCCCGGTACTGGTGCTGGGTGGAAGCGCAAAATCCCCCGGCGTGGTGATGACCGAAATTCACGACGCGCTGGCAGCCGGAAGCGCGGGGGTCGCCATCGGGCGCAACGTATGGCAGTCCGAGACTCCGACCGAAATCGTGCGCGAGATGGTCAGGGCGGTTCATGGTTAGCAGTTAAACAAACCACAGCCAATCCATCAACTTATTTTAATTTGGCAAAGGTAGCTTAGGTGCGACTCGGAAAAATCGGTTTGATTATCAATCCGAAGTCAGGGCAGGGAGCGGCGCATAACCAGCATATTGCCCGGCAGTTGGTGCAGGCGCTGCGCGCGGACGCAGTATTGACCGGTCCCGGATCAATGGGCGCGGAAGCGATTCCCTCGGCGCGTGTCCTGGCGATTCCATCGCTGACCGGTCGGGCGGCTTCGCAGGCAGTCGCCTCGGCGGCGCTTCAGGAAGGCGTTGATGCCCTGGTTGTCGTTGGCGGAGACGGCACGCTGTCCGACATTGCCTTTGCTGTTTACCAGACGGGTTCCCACTGCCCTATTCTAGGCGTTGGCGCTGGATCGATCAATGCCGGCGACCTGATCACGTGCAAAGCTTCGCAGGTTGATGACCTGCGCGACTGTGATTTTCGCGTCGAGCGGATCAACGCGCTGGAAGCCAGCTATAACGGTGAAGTGAAGGCGCTGGCATTCAACGACGTGGTCATCAGCACCACCATCGTCGGCACGATAGACGGCGAATACCGCGATTTGGACGCGAACGCCTTCATGGAATCCCGGCAGATACTCAGCGCGCCGCGCCCAATCGGTACCGAGTCCGCACGAGTCACCAAACATACGCCGTCATCGGAAATCTTGATCGCTTCCGGGCAAAGCGTCGGCACGGTGATCGCCGGCTTCAGCCATTATGAACCCTTCTTTGGCAAGGCGATCATCGGCGCGGTCGGGCTTTCCTCGCTGGCAGGAGCGCCGGCAGGGTGTCTGGTCTGCGAGCAGCCGCTGGTGAGCACCCACCTCGATCTTCAGGAGCATTTGAAAACCGAGCCGATTCGTTCAGCCTACGTCAGCCTGACCGATGATGCCGCGATTCGCATCACCGGGCTGGATGCCCCGGCAGTGTTGTGTGCCGATGGCAACCCACTCGCCGCCCTCCGTCCACCGGACGTGAGTCAGATTCGCGTGCGCGCCGGCGCGGTCGATGTGCTCAGGATTATCGACACCCATGAAAGGGCGGCAATCTAATATGCCCCGGCAGGATCAATCCACCCAGGCAGAATCGAACATGCCGGTTATTGCGGCTCCCGCCCTGGATCGCGCCGCCGGGATGCTGGCAGGCGTCGCGATTGGCGATGCGCTGGGGATGCCAGCCGAATTTCTGACGCCGGAACACATTCGGGAATGGTACGGCGGGATTACGCACTTGATCGCAGCCAATGCGAATCATCCGCATCACAAGCTGCCGCCAGGCGCGGTGACCGATGACACCGATCACACCATGCTGCTGGCGCAGCTTTTGATCGACCACCACGAGATCGACCCCCACGAATTCGCCCGGCGCTTGCTGGAATGGGGGCAGTCGCCGCGTGTTCAGGCGAATCGCTTCGTGGGTCCGTCCACGCTCAAAACACTCGCCGCGTTGGAAGCGGGCAAGCCGCTAACCGAAGTGCCGCGCGCGGGAACCAGCGTCGGCGCAGCGATGCGCGTCGTGCCGCTGGCGATTGCCTTTCCAAACCGCGACAAGCTGGTCGAACAGGTCGTGGCGTCGTGCGCGGTGAGCCACTACACTCGCACCGCTGTTTCCGGCGCGATGGCGATGGCATTCGCGCTATCCGCGTCGCTTGAACCCGGCGCGGATATCCACTCGATTGGCAGCGCGGCGAAAGCGGGCGCGGTCACCGGCAGAAACTACGGCGACTGGACGTGGACGCCGCTCATCGAGAAACGCATCGATTACGTGCTGGACTGGGTGCGCAGCCTTTCGAAAGACGCGGTGCTGTCGCGCTTATATGAGCTGATCGGCGTGGATATGTACGCGGAGCAGCTTCTCCCGTGCGCCGTCGGACTGGCTGGGCTGGCGGATGGCGACCCGCAGCAGGCGATGCTGTGGGCTGCCAACCTGGGCGGCGATTCGGACACGCTGGCTTCGATGACGGGCGCTTTGTGCGGTGGTTGGCGTGGCTTGAGCGCCATTAACCGGGAATGGCTGGAGCAGGTCGAGACGGTCAATGGCTTGGATGTATCGGCAACGGCGGAAAAACTGGTCGTGATGCGGCGCAAGTGGCAGGAGCAGGAATGATGCGTTCGAATGTTTTGTCCGGCATCCTGAACGCCGGACGCAGAAATTTCAGCGAGATGAAATTCCAGTGGCGAACACCCCGGCGGCGGCGCGACTTCCTCACCGGGATGGCATTTCTCTCGCCGTCGCTCATCCCGCTGCTGATCTTCACCTACATTCCCATCGCCTGGGCATTCAACCTGAGCTTCACCAGTTGGGAAGCCCGCTCCACGCCCGATGCGTTTGTCGGTCTCCAGAATTACGCCATCACCCTGAGCGAACCCGAATTCTGGAATGCTTTCAAAAACACCCTGTATTTCAGCGCCATCAAAATCCCCCTGGATATGGTTCTCGCGCTGGGGATCGCTCTGCTCCTGAACCAGAAGCTGCGCGGGATCAGCTTCTTCCGCATGGCGTATTTCCTGCCCGTCATCACGTCGGTCGTGGCGGTCGCCGCCATCTGGCGGGTGATCTACAACCCCAGCTTCGGGCTGCTCAACAGCCTGCTGGATGCGCTGGGGCTTCCGGCGCAGCGCTGGCTGCGCGACCCCAATCTGGCGATGCCGTCGGTGGCATTCGTCGCCCTGTGGAAAGGCTTGGGCTACGACGTTGTCATCTTTCTAGCGGGGCTGCAGGGCATTTCCCGAATGTACTACGAAGCCGCCGAGATCGACGGCGCATCCTCGTGGCAGCGGTTCCGCTACATTACGCTCCCGCTGCTCTCGCCGATCACATTTTTCGTGCTGGTCGTGGGCATCATCAACTCGTTCAAGGTCTTTTCCCTGATCCATGTGCTGGTGCCCGACGGCGGACCGCTCAACAGCGCCGAGGTCATCGTCTTCTATCTGTACCGCGTGGCATTCCAGGAATTCAAATTCGGGCAGGCGGCGGCGGTGTCGTTCATTTTGTTAGCCGTCGTGCTGTTCATCACCTATCTGCAGCGACGCTTTATCGAGCCGAGGGTAACGTACGAATGATCGGTTATCAGACGGGGCGCTTTCTGGGGCATTGGGCGAGCTATCTCCTGCTGAC
>JADLHH010000597.1 GCA_020848855.1 Anaerolineae bacterium
ACCCCGACGCCGATCTTCAGCCGCAGATCGAGACGCTGGTTGGGCGTGTTGCGCCGCTGCTGCAAGCGGTCGAAGGCTGGCGCGGCATGTTCTTCAACGTCGGCTGGCTGATCGATCTGGTCACCGAATGGACGGGCGATCCATCGCAGCCGATCCCGACGCTCAGCAGCCGCACCGCGAAATGGGCGGCGCACTCTTATGCCGACCTGCGCGATTTCGTCGCTGCGTTTCGGGCGACGGCGGTGCATCATGAACTGGATGACCTGAAAATCGGCGTGCTGTTCGTCGGCTGGGCGCACGTCGTCTGGCCCCCCGAACTCAAAATCTACGACTTCGACTCAAGCTGGTACGCCCGCCATCCCGAACTCTACGCCGAGCCGCACACCATCATCGGGATGCCCGACCTGCACCCAATTAATCGGCTGCACGCCGACGATTATCCTTACGCGGCATTCCCGCAGGGCTTGAGCGACGGCACCTACTTCCCCGACTTTTTCGGCGCGCAGTGGGCTAGCTTTGCCGCTTTCACCGGCTTCGACGCGCTGCTGCTGCGCGACGGCTTGACCGGACCGATGGTCTACACCCGCAACGGTCCCTACGGCACGTCCGCCCCCGCCGATCCGCAGCTTGTGGCAGCGTTCAGCGATTCGGTGCGCGACCTGTACCGCGCCGTCAAAACCGCCGACCCCGGCAAGCTGATCTTCGGCTATTCGAGCGCCATCAGCCCGATTGCCGACTGGCGCGTGGGCTGTGTCGATTTTGAGGCGCTGGTCGCCGACGGCTATATCGACGGCTGGATCGAGCAGACGTGGGGCGGGGCGTGGCAGGACTGGTGGCATCAGCTCTGGAAGGGCTGGACGTTCCAGACCGCCAACCTGCTCACGCGCGGCGCGATGATCGCCAGCGCCAACCAGCAGCGCGATACGCCGTGTCGCTTCTACAATCTGATCGAGACGTGGGATGGCTGGGAGCCGTGGGATACGCTCCATCAGGTGCCCGCCAAGCTGCGCTGGGCGATGTGGGCGTTCTCGCACGCGGCGGTTGTCACGCCCGGCGGTGTTCACCCGCCCGATGGCAGCTATGTTTCGTGGGTCAACAACGGCGCGATGGACATCCTCAGCCCTGAAGATGTCGAATACGTCGGCTGGCATCTGGATATGGCACAGGCGAGCGCCGCCCGACTCGAAAAGGTCTACGGCTGGACGCTGAGCTACAGCCGGGGGCTGCTCGAATGGCTGAGCGCCAACCATCCCGACTGGAACGTATCCGAATGGCTCGACGATCAAGCCGCGCTGCTCATGAAATGGGGCGTGCCCATCCTGAGCGCAACCCGTGCCGAATGGCTGGCGTATGTCGCGCCCGATGCGCTGATCGCGCAGCCTGACGCAGCATTGAGCGCCAGCGGCGATCACGCTCCGGTGCTGGTCACCGGGCGCGCCGATAGGATCACCAGCGACGTGCAGGCGAAACTCGGCATCGCCCTGCGTGACAGTTTGATCGACGCCGACTTCCATGTCGCGCGCGGGAGCGACGCGCCGCCCTACGACCGCCCTTATCTTCCCTCGCACCACCCGATCGTCATCCGCGACGGTTCGCGAGCGCTTTATCGCACGGCGTCAACCCCGCTGATCACCAGCCGAGGTAGTTGGACGTACTGGCAGCCCCCGGACTGGTCGGAGCCGTTCAACCAGTTCGTGCCCAAGTACCAACTGGGCAGTACCTTCCCGCATTTCGCTGTCGCTCGCCTGCTGCATCAGATGGCGCGCGCGGCGGGCTTGAGCCACCTCGACGGCATCGAACGCTCGCAGCCGGTGGCGTTTCATATGTGGCGCAGCGGCGGGCAGGTGTACGTGCTGCTTGGCAATCTCGAAACCGGGGAATTTGGCGATTCGCGCACGCCGCGCACCGTCAGGCTGTGCCTCAGCCGGGCGCAGCTTGAACTCGGCGCGGGCGATTACCGCCTCGCGCGAGTCGATCTGCCCGCCGACGATGTGCCGACGGTTTCGAGCGACGAGGTATGGCTGAATTACACGGTCACGCTGTCGCCCGAATCGTGCGCGGTCTACGTGGTCATACCGTAGGGGCGAGGCTGGACAACCGAGGGGTGCGCATGTCCCTACGGCTTGGCGTCTTGGCGGTTCAACATGCTTCTGATTTTGTCTCGAATCGAGCGCCTTCGCGCTATCTCGTACTGCGGGCGACCGTGCGCGTCTTTGGGCGCGGCGTCGCCCAGGTTGACGCCGCACGCGGAGCAGTAGCGCGCGGTTTCGCCGTTGCGATGCTCACATTTGGGGCAGAGGATATCGGTCATCAGGTGCGTAGGTACGACGCGCCGTTCACGTCCACGACCGCGCCGGTGCTGAAGAACGCCTCGTCCGAAGCGTAGAACACGACCACTGCTGCTATGTCTTCGGGCGTTGCCACGCGCTTGAGTGGGCTTTGATTGCGGATTGCGTCGCCCGCCGGGCTGTCGAGCGTTTCGCGCGCCATGTCGGTTTCAACCCAGCCGGGCGCGACCGTCACCACCGAGATACCATGCGGCGCGAGCGTCAGCGCCAGTGATTGCCCCATCGCGTTCATCCCGGCTTTGCTGGCGCCGTAGGCGGGTGCGGTCGGCTCGCCGCGAAACGCCCCGCGCGACGACACGTTGACGATCCTGCCGCCGCCGCGCCGGATCATGTGCTGCGCGGCGCAGTAGCACAGGTTCGCCGCCCCGACGAGGTTCGTAGCGAGGATTGCCGACCACTGCGCCTGCCATTCTTCGTAGCCGACGTTGGCGATCGGATGCTCGGTGTAGATGCCGGCGTTGTTGATCAGGATATCGAGACCTCCCATTTCAGCGGCAACCGCATCGACCAGCCGCCGCACGGCGTCCGGGTCGGCAATATCCGCCTGATAGATACGATGTTCGTCGCCTGCCAGCGAAGCCCGTGTTTCTTCAGCCGCCGTCCGGTTCTGGTGGTAGTGAATCGCCACACGCGCGCCGTGCTGGGCGAACTGCCGGGCGACCGCGCGCCCAATTCCGCGCGATGCCCCCGTGACGAGGGCGACTCTCCCGCTGAAGTCCATCTGATCGTCTCCGCTGCGCATGTTGGACAAAACGCCGGGTGAAGCACTGCTTCACCCGGTGGTCACTGCGTATATTCTAGCGCATTGGGGCAAGTTTCAGGGGATCACGCGCTCGCCGATGCGTGTCACCGGGAACACGATGTCGGTCTTGATGTCCTGCGGCGGCGTATCCGGCGGGCTGAAATACCATTCATAGGCGATCCCGCTCGGTTTGTAGCCGTTGTCTCTGGCAAATTGCGTCAGCGCTTCGTATCCCGGAGCCATCGCAGCATAGGGACCGGTGAAATGGCAGACGGCAAATGTCCCGGCGGGGATTTCGCTCGCCTGAATTTCGCCGCTGCCCGGCAGTCGTTTGGCGACGGTAAAGCCCGCCTCTACATCCAGGTCTTGCATGTCCATATTGTAGTAGGCGGCGAATACACCGCCGGCAGGCGCTTCTCCCAACTGGTTAAGGTACTCGCCGATCGCGCGGTAGGCGTTTCCGAGACGCTGCGGTAATGGCTGCACCGCCGCCTGTCGGGCAGGGTAGTATCGATCCTTAGCGCCAGAGTTTCCGAGAGGCTGCGGGGAGTCCTGTACCGCTGCCCTGAAGCGAATCGACAGCGTGTATCGAGTAGTCCAATCCTGGATTTCACACGGGTCCATAATGCGATCTCCTTCACGTAAAAACAGCTCATTTGTGCTACATTCTCATGATATAAGAGTTTCGCAAGAGTTGTTAGTGACAAATGTCACAATATGTGCGCGCTGGAGACTTTGTAGGGCAGGGGCGAGACACGCCTCGCCCCTGAGAGGAATCAGGTCGTGTATGCTGCCTGCGGCTCGACGTATTTCGCATAGCCATCGACCAGCAGATGCCCGCCTTCCAGCGCCCACACCTCGCCCCCGAACTGCCGGATGAAGCGCCGGTCGTGCGACGCGGCGATCACCGGACCAGGGAACAGCCGGAGCGCCGTTTCCAGTTCTTCCAGCACGTCGAAGCTGACGTAGTTGGTCGGCTCGTCCAGCATCAGCAGGTTCGAGCCGTCCGCCATCAGCCGGGCGATCTGCAGCTTGCGCTGCTGTCCGGCGCTCAGCACGCCGACGCGCTTGTCGAGGTCATCGTAGCGGAATAAGCCGGAGCGCAGCAGCATCGACTTCAATGCCTGCTCATTGGTATCCAGCCCTCGCGAATAGGCTTCGAACACCGTCAGCGCCGGGTCGAGCGTGCGCCCTTCCTGATCGAGATAACCGACGCGCACCGCCGGGTTGATGTACACTTCCCCGTCGTCGGCGGGTTCGCTGCCGGTGAGGATACGCAGCAGCGTCGATTTGCCCGCACCGTTGACGCCGACGAACACCACCCGGCTGTGCAGCCCAATTGTGAATGACACGTCGTCCAGCACGGTCTTGTCGCCGTAGCGCTTGCTCAGCCGCGAGACGATCACCGGCATCCGCCCCTTGAGCGCCTGAGGATCGAAATCCGCCTCGAATCGCAGTTCGTCCGGCGGCTGGGGGATTGGGTTGGCTTCGATGCGCTTGAGCTTCTCCTCGGCGACCTTGATGCGCTTGGCGACGGTGCTGGCGTGGGTCTCCTTCTTGATATTGATGACGAACTTGTCGTTGTCGGTGTGGGCGCGGTAGTTCGAATTACGGTGCGCCGTCTGCTTGATGGCGATGCGCAGCTCCTTGATTTCTTCCTGCTGCTGCGCATAGTCACGAACCCACTTTTCGCGTTCCTGCCGCTTGGCGCGGTGATAGCTGTCGTAGTCGCCGCTGTAGCGCTTCGCCGTCCGCGTATACTCGTCGATCTCGACTATAGCGGTGGCGATGCGGTTGAGAAATTCGCGATCGTGCGAGACCACCAGAATCGCGCCGCGATAGCCGCGCAGGTAATTCTCCAGCCAGTTCATCGTATCGAAATCGAGATGATTGGTCGGCTCGTCCCGCAGCAGCACGTCAGGCGACTGCAGCAGCAGCAGCGCCAGCCCGACGCGCGCTTTCTCGCCGCCGGAGAGCGTGCCGAACTGCCGGTCGTGCGCCAGATGCGCCACGCCCAAGCCGGTCAGCACGATGTCGATCCGGTGGTCGAGGTCGTAGCCGCCGTAACGCTCGAATTGGTCGGCGGTGTCGCCGTAATGCGCCATGATCGCTTCCAGCGCGTGCGGGGTGGCGGTCGTCATCTGCTGTTCGAGCGCGCGCATCGCCGCTTCCAGTTCGCGCAGGTAGGCGACCGAGGCGTCGATTAGCGCCGCGAGCGTCTGGTCGTCGTAGCCTTCGATGATCTGCGCCAGGTAGCCGAGCTTGCGATCTGGCGCGAGCACGACCGTGCCCGAATCGGGGACGAGTTCGCCGGTGACGATTTTGAGCAGCGTCGATTTGCCGACGCCATTCGCGCCGACCATGCCGACGCGCTCGCCTGCGTTGACGACGAACGACACGTCGTTGAGCACGTTTGTGAATCCGTAGGATTTGGAAATCTGTTGAATGGTGAGAAAAGCTGACATAAGCTGCCACCTCCTGGTTCGCGATGAGTCAACCGGCAGCGGGAATCAAAAGCGCCGCCGGGAAACAAACGACGAAGCCCCTCAGCGGCGCGAAGATGCAGTTGTCAGCAGTGAGCCACGCAGCAGGAAAAGGGATTCGTCAGAGTGAGGAAATGCTGGTGCGGGTCTTCACGCGATGCCCCTTGCTAAAGCCTACGAGAGTTCGGGGAACGGAATCGTTCGCCGGAACTGCTGTCAGCGTACATGGGGCGGCGGCATTTGTCAACTGGTCAACTGACCGGTATAGGGCAATCGCATATTGCCGTCAAACCAACTCAAACGGGGCTAGCGGTAGGGGCGGGTCTCAGACCCGTCCTCTCAGCAACCTGCATATGCCATGAATATGCTGACCGGTATGCCGACCGACTGTTGAAACGAGTCTGGACAGGAGCCGTGCTCGCGCGCCGGACTTCGGTTATGATGGTGGGGCTGACGAAATGAGGGATTATGTCACTTCAAATTCTCGAAAACGACTACTGGCAGGTCGGCGTGCTGCCGGAAACCGGCTCGTCGACCGCCTTCGGGCGTGTTCGGCGCGGCGCGGGCTGGCTGGACGTGATGCGCCCGACCGCCGAGAGCGACTACGGCAACTCCAGCCTGTGCGCCAGCTTCATAATGCTGCCCTGGAGCAACCGCCTGCGCGACGCGAAGTTCCGCTTCGACGGGCGCGACTACCAGCTTCAGGTGAGTGGCGCTGACGGTACGGCGGTTCACGGCGCGACCCGGCGGCTGCCGTGGCGGCTGGACAGCGCCGCGCCGGAGCGGGTGGTCACGGCGTTCGACTCGTCCGCGTTCGAGCCGGACAAGATCAACTTCCCGTTTGCGTTTTCGGCGCGGACGGAATTCTGGCTTGATGGGCGCGACTTTGTGATGAGCCTGACGCTCACGAACGAGTCCGGGCAGCCGTTCCCCGCCGGGTTTGGGCATCACCCGTATTTCGTGCGCGACCGC
>JADLHH010000598.1 GCA_020848855.1 Anaerolineae bacterium
ACGACTTCCTTGGCGACGAAGCCGGTCACCAGCGCGCCAGTGGCTTCCCACGTGTCGAACCCGGCGGGCGCAAACACCGGCGCGACCGCGCTGCTGACTGCCCCGAACAGGCTGTGCTCCGGGTCGACGGCGTTGAATTCGCTCAGGTTGGCGCTGCGCGGGATTGCCAGCAGCAGCCACACGCCGACCGAGCAGGCGAGGATGATCGTTCCGGCTTTGCGGACGAAGCCGCGTGTGCGATCCCACATCTGCCGCCACATATTCCTGGGGTTCGGCATCCGGTAGGGCGGCAGCTCCATGACGAACGGCTGCGGCGGCGAGTTGCGGTAGATCGTGCGCTTCATCACCAAGCCGGTCACCAGCGCGACGCCGATGCCCAGCAGGTAGAGCGCGAAGATCAGGTTGCCCGCCTGCGCGCCGAAGAACGCCGTGCCGAAGATCACGTAGACTGGCAGGCGCGCGCCGCAGCTCATGAAGGTGGCGAGGAAGGCGGTCGTTTTGCGGTCGTGCTCGTTTTCGAGCGTGCGCGTCGCGTAAATCGCCGGGACGGTGCAGCCGAAGCCGATCAGCAGCGGCAGGAAGCTCTTGCCGTGCAGCCCGATCACCCGCATGACGCGATCCATGACGAAAGCGGCGCGCGCCATGTAGCCGGAGTCTTCCAGCACGGCGATGGCGAAGTACAGGAACAGCAGCACCGGCACGAACACCAGCACGCCGCCAACCCCGACGATCACGCCGTCGACCAGCAGCGATTCGACCCACGAGCCGCTCAGCCCCGCCGCGTTGATCAGCGCGGTCACCCAGTGGGTGACCGGTCCGGCAATCACGCCGTCGATCCAGTCGACGTAGGGGGCGCTCACGTTCGCCGTGAACTGGAACACCACCCACATCAGGAACAGGAAGATCGGCACGCCCCAGATGCGGTGGGTGATGACGCGGTCGGCGCGATCCGACGCCGTTTCAATCGTGTGCTTCGGGCGGGTGACGGCGCTGCCGACCACGCGGCTGATCAGCTCGTAGCGCTTGTCGGTGATCAGCGTTTCGGGGTCGTCGCCGACGGCTGCCGTCACGCGGTCGATGATGTCCTGCGCGGTGGCGATCAGCGCCTGACGCCCGGCGCGCTCAAGGTGACCGATGAGGTCGGGGTCGTTTTCGAGCAGCTTGACCGACAGCCAGCGCGCCGGGTACTGCTTCATCAGCGCCGGGTCGGCTTCAATGCTCGCCTGAAGTCGGTCGATCTCGGCTTCGAGCGGCGCGCCGGAGTCGCACAGGGGCATCTGCTGCCACGCCGACGGAGCGCGCCCCAGCGCCTTCCGCAGCGTGTCCAGCCCCAGCCCACGATTGCCGACCGTTTCGACCACGACCGTGCCGCCCAACGCCTGTGACAGCTTCTGCGGGTCGATCTGCAAGCCCCGACTGCGCGCCGTGTCGCTCATGTTGAGCGCGATCAGCACCGGCGTCCCCAGTTCGAGAATCTGGCAGACGAGGTACAGGTTGCGTTCCAGGTTGCTGGCATCCACCACCGTCACCACCATGTCAGGGTGGTCATGCAGGATGAAATCGCGGGTGATTACTTCCTCGACTGAGTAAGCGGCGAGGCTGTACGTGCCGGGCAGGTCGACGACCAGAATATCCTGACCGTCAATCGAAACCCAGCCTTCCTTCTTCTCGACCGTCTTGCCGGGCCAGTTGCCGACATGCTGATGCGCCCCGGTCAGGGCGTTAAAAATTGTGCTCTTGCCGACGTTGGGGTTGCCCGCCAGCGCGACTACGAAGGGCTGTGCTGCCACGAGACTTACCTTTCGTTCGTCAAACAAACTCTGATTTTTCGCGCCGTGCTGCGCCCGACCGCCAGCCGGGCATCGCGCCGCACCGCCAGGATCATCGCCCCGGTCGTGTCCGCCTGTATCACGCGCACGACCGAGCCGGGCGTCAATCCCATTTCGATGAGGCGCTGGCGCACCGCGCCCTGTTCATTCATCTCCACGACTTCGACGTATTCCCCCACCGCCACCAGGCTGAGCGGGAGCATCGCGCCGTGATCATTTCCAGTGAGGGTCATGTCCATGCATCCTGCGCGGTGTCGATCTCGATCACCTGCGCTTCGGCTTTGCGCAGCGAGAGCAGGTAGCCGCGCAGACGATATTCGAGCGGGTCGCCGAGCGGCGCGGCTTTCAAAAGCTCCACTTCGACCCCGCTAACCATCCCCATGTCCATCAGGCGGCGGCGCACCGCGCCCTGACCGCCGACTTTTTTCACGCGCGCTTTTTGTCCCGGCGTGAGTTGATCGAGCGTGCGCATTTTGTTCTGTTCCTTTTCTGCTGCCTGTTTCTCTGCCGCGCAGTCTTCACACAAGCCGTCCACGCACATGCAAACGTTGAGTGCCGAAACGTGCAGGTCGGCTTTCAGGTGCTGCTTGAGCGCGTCCACGACATCCGACGTGAAAGAGATGACGCGGTGACATTTGCGGCAGGTGAAGTGGAAAGTTTCTTCAGCGAGGGTGTAGTATTTGCGGTCGTGGTCGGGCGAGATATACTGCTCGCGGATCAGGCTGGCTTCTTCGAGCGTCTTGAGCGTTCGGTAGACGGTCGCCAGGTTGATGTTCTGATCCTGCTGCCGGGCGCGCTGATACAGCTCGTCGGCGTCCAGCCGCGCTCCGGCGCTTGCCAGCAGCGCGATGATCGTCTCGCGCTGAGGGGTCATCCGCCCGCCCGCAGCGTGGATCGCCTCGCTTGCTCGTTCGACAAAAGACATCACCGCCACCCTAATTGCGAATCATTTGCAATTACCAAGAGTGTACGGCGTGGGTGGGGCGGCTGCTTAGTGACATCCTTCACATGAAGTGGGTAGAATGTCATCATTCCCGTGTCGGCTGCCGAACGCCGCGCCCCTGTTCAACTCAACGACTCTCACAGCCAGAAATCGTCTCTCTGCACACTGCGCCCAACCCTTGCGGATGATCCTGATGTGCGGCTTATGGGCAGAATCGCCAAACGGCATCCCTGATATTCCTCATTTCGGCCCCACCCGAACTGGTTGACAGCCAGCCCATTTTTCTCTTAAAATATCTGAAAACGTTTTGAGAATATTTCGAAAAGAGTCTCGGGTAACTCCGGGTTCAATGGCTACCATTAAAGATGTTGCAAAGCGGGCAGGAGTGTCTCCGGCGACCGTTTCGC
>JADLHH010000599.1 GCA_020848855.1 Anaerolineae bacterium
CGCCACGCGATATTCGCCAGCGTGTCGCCGTAATGCACCACGTACGAGTACGCCCAGTCGTAGCGCGGCGCGCACGCCCAACCATAATAGCCGCTCCAGCCGCCGGAATAACCGCCGCTGTAGCCATAGCCGCCATAACCGCCGTAGCCACCACCCCCGTAGGATGCCGAATCGACCGACGAGCCGTCGCCCGACAGGGACACGGTCTGCGCCTCGGCGACGCTCACCGATTCCGCGTCGGCAGGCGACGAATCTGCCACCGTGCGCGCGTCGATGAACGTCGTCTGCGGGCGCGTCGCCTCCGGCGTCACGATGACTTCGCCCGGCAGCGTTTCACCCGGCGGGGTCGGCGGCGCCAGTTTCGTGCTGAATGTACACGCCGTGCTGACGAAGAATGCCAGTACGACGATCAGGATTGGCGTGTAACGTCTCATGGTGCCCCCGGTGTTTGATTCTTGTTATATAGTATATAGGACACCACAAACATTGAGTCTGAAGCCTACGCTTTCCCTACGGAATACCTACGACGGTATAACTTGCGCGCCCAGAAATGCGCATTACATGCAGTAGACGACGGTTGAATCGCGGCTCGCGCCGGTTTTCGTTAGAAATCCGCAATGCAGACGAAGCCGCGAATTTGCGATTCCGCCGCTTTCAGTGACGTTCTGCCAGATTTGGAACCCCGGCACATGCGAGGGTGTCTTATTCTGCAAAGGAGTACCCATGCCGGAGCGCATCAACGACCCCGACTTCGCTCTGATACAGGCGATGGCGGCGGGCGAGGTAACTGCCCTCAACGAACTGTATACGCGTCATGGGGCAAACATCCTCAACTATCTCACGTCCCTGCTGCGCGACCGCCAGTGGGCGGAGGAAGTTCTGCAGGATGTGATGCTCGCGGCATGGGAACACGCCGCCGGGTTTCGCGGCGATAGTAAAGTCCGCACCTGGCTGCTGACGATTGCCCGTCACCGCGCCATCAACGCCCAGCGGCGCAATACGCCCAATCTGGTCGAGTTGGATGAAACGACTTTCAGCTCAGATACCTCGCCGCTGGAATCGGTCGAACGCAATAACGAGCGTCAGACGCTCCAGAAGGCGCTCCAGCAGCTTCCGCCGTTTCATCAGGAGATTCTCGTGTTGATTTTCTACCACCAGCTTTCGGGTCCCGAAGTCGCCGAAGTGCTGGGTGTGACCGTAGGCACGGTCAAAAGCCGGCTGCATCGCGCCAAAGAGATGCTGCGTCGGGTGTTGGTTTCGCTAGGGGAAACGTCGAATGCATAACAACTGGGAAGAAATGCTCCCCTTCTACATCGCCGGGACGCTGCCGAAAAACGACCTCCGGCGGCTTGAAAACCACCTGGCGGGCTGCGCCGAATGTCGCAAATCGCTCGCCGAATGGCAGCGAATCGCCGACGCCGTCCGCGAGGACGCCGCCAGCCAGATGCGCGACCTGCCGCCGCTCGCGCCGCGCGTGCTCAGTCTTGCCACGCAGCAGGCAGGGGCGCGCACCAATCAGGCGCTGACCTACGACTTCGCCCGCGCCGCGCGCATCCGCAGTCGCTCGACGACCGTTACGCTGGTCGCGGCGGCGCTGACCGTCTTCCTGCTCGGCACTGTCCTCACGCTGATGGTGCTGAGCGGCGTGCTGCCATTCCGCATCGTGACATCCGATCCAAACGTGGTTCTGCTCCCGACCGAAACCGAAACCCCGACGCCAACCGAGAGCATCACGCCCATTCCGTCCCAAACTGACGTGCCGCCATCGTTGACGACTGTGCCGTCCCAGACCGATATCCCGCCATCGTTGACGACTGTGCCATCGCAGACTACCGTCCCGCCGACGGTTACGCTGGTTCCATCCCAGACCGATATCCCGCCATCGTTGACGCTCATCCCGTCACAAACGCCGGTTCCGCCGACCGCGACGGTTATGCCACCCACCGCGACCACCGTCCCGCCGACGCCGGTTCCACCGACAATCGCGCCGCCGACGATTGTGCCGCCCACCGCGACTACCGTCCCGCCAACGCGCGTTCCGCCGTCAGCGACGCCGCAGCCGCAGATCATTGTCATCGAGCCGTCGATGACCCCGGTCACGCCCACACCGATCATCCCGACGCGCGTGCCGTCCACCGCCATCCCGCCCACGACCGCTTTCGTCGCGCCGACCGAAGCGCTGCTCGTCCCGGACGCAACCGACGAGCCACAGTTGTTCTCGATGCAGTCGATGATGGCTGCCGCCACCTGCACGGCGCAGGGCGCGGTTGCCGGGAGCGCCATCAACCTGTACGCCGGTCCCGGCGTCGAGTACGTCGTCATTACCAGCTTCACGCAGGGCGACGAACTGACGGCGCTCGCCCAGAGCGACAACGGCTGGATTCGTGTGCAGTCCCCCTTCGACGGCGTGAACGAATGGGTCGGCTGGGTTCCGGCGGATCAGGTGTTCCTGAGCGGCGAATGTGCTGATCTCCCGATCATCCCCGCCGAAGCTCTGACCGACGAGCCGCCCACGCCCGAATCGACCGACGCCAGCAAGGTCGAGCCGGAGATGACCGCTGAC
>JADLHH010000600.1 GCA_020848855.1 Anaerolineae bacterium
CCGCGCGCCGACACCACCTGACACGCGGCGTTGGGGTCGATGACCACCGGCGCGAACGTCGGCGGGACAGCGCTGGTCGGCGGCAGGGTGGGAGCCGCGACTTCGACGGTCTGCACGGGCGGGATCGCCGTCGGCTCCACGACCACCGGCGCGAAGTCGAGCGGGCAGGTCGCCGAGCGGCTCTCGGTCGCCAGACAGACGGTGAACGGCTCCGGCAGGCTGCCGCCGGTGTGCGTCACTTCCAGCAGATAGCTGCGCGCGCCTCGCAGGATGCGGTAGTTCACGTCGCCGATGCTGGCGCTGCTGAGGGCGAGCGTCTCCTCGGTGTCGGCGTCGCGCAGCGCCACGATTAGCCCGGCATCCGGGTTGTCGCCGCGCACGTACAGCCGCAGCCCGTCGTTCGCCAAGCCGCTGAAGCTGAACGCCTGTCGGGTTGTCTGCGGGCTGACCGCGCCGTTGAACGGCTGCCCCGGCGTCAGCGCCTGCGGCGGCGCGAGCGGCGCGCCCGGCTGCACGCTGATCAGATACTGCCCGGTCGCGCCGTTGGCGCTGGAGACGACTATCGTGTAGGCGCCGGGGCTGGACAGATTCGGCGTCCCCTGCGCGATGGTCTGCGTGCCGGGGTTGGCGGCGTCGAGGATGACGATGCCGCCGGGGTCGATCACGCGGAAGGTCGGCGCGAAGCCCGACGAGATCGCCAGCACCTGAATCACGGCGCTCTGCGGCGCGGCGACGGACAGTGAGTAAGCGATACCTACGGTGGGGTCGCTGATGTTCCCGGTTTTGTTATCGCCAATGGTGATAGGGATCGCGCTTCCCTGCGCCCCGACCGCGACTGCGCCGGTCAGGAAAGCCGAAAGCAGGAACACGAAGGCGAGAAACCAGTGTTTGAAACGACGGGTTGTTGCGTGCATTATCGAATGCTCCTTTACCCGATCGCGCTATTCAGCTTTTATGTCGTCCGGTGAGCGCCGGAAAGGTGCGTATTTCGCTAGGCGGTTTTCAAATGCTCCGGCGCGTCGAGCGTGGCGAGGTCGCGCATCTCCGGCCACCACCGCGCCACCGACAGCACGACGATGATCGTGCCAATGCCGCCCAGGACGACCGCCGGAACCGTGCCGAACAGCGACGCCGTCGCCCCGGATTCGAAGCTGCCGAGTTCGTTGGACGCGCCAATGAAAATGCTGTTCACGGCGGACGTGCGCCCGCGCATTTCGTCCGGCGTCCACGTCAGGATCAGCGTGCTGCGAATCACGACGCTGATGTTGTCCAGCGCGCCGAGCGCGAACAGCATCGCCACCGAAAGCAGGAAGCTCGTCGAAATGCCGAAGATGATGGTCGCCACGCCGAAGCCTGCCACCGCTACCAGGAGCGTGCGTCCAGCGCGCCTGAACGGCGGCAGCCGCGTGATCGTCAATGCCATCAGCAGCGCGCCAACCGACGGGGCGGCGCGCATGATACCCAAGCCTTCCGCGCCGACGTGCAGAATGTCGGTCGCATAGACCGGCAGCAGCGCGACTGCGCCGCCGAACAGCACCGCGAACATGTCGAGCGTGATCGCCGCGAGGATCACTTTGGTGTTGCGGATGAAGGCGATGCCCTCTTTCAGCGAGTCGAGCGTCGCCGCCCGGCTTCGGGAGAGCGCCAGCGGGCGTCCCTTGATGCGCAGTACCAGCAGCGCGAAAATCAGGGTGGAGACGCCGTCGATGATGTACAATTCGGTGACGCTGTTGAGCAGCGCGACCATCAGCCCGGCGAAAGCGGGTCCGAGGATCGAGGCAAGCTGCCAGGTGGTGCTGTTCCAGGTCGCGGCGCTGGTGAAGACTTCCGGCGGCACGGTCTGCGGCAGCAGAGTCGAGGCGGCGGGGCTGTAGAAGGCGCGCGCGACGCCGATCCCGAACAGGCACAGGTACACTAAAACCAGCGATCCCTGCGTGAACGAGAGCACCGCCAGCCCCAGCGGGAACAACGCCAGCAGCAGACACGCGATCATCACGAGGCGCTTGCGGTTGTAGTGGTCAGCGACGTGCCCGGCAGGCAGCGAAAGCAGCAGCACGGGGATGACCTGCACCAGCCCAACCAAGCCGAGGGCGAATTCGTTGTGGGTACGCAGCCACAGCTCCCAGCCGATAGCGAAAGAAGTCATCTGCGTGCCGAACGCCGTGACGAACTGTCCCAGCAGCAGCAGACGAAAATCGCGGTAGCGCAGCGCCAGGTAAGGGTCGTGCCGCGCCGGGCGTTCTCGACCCGATTCAATCTTAGCGGTAATTTTCAACCTCGGTCATGTTGGGTGGAGCCAGCAGCAGACGTGATCATAGCAGACGACGCGGGCGCGGTACAGGACGGGGGATATGTCCATTGCGCGGTGCGTGGTGCTGCGCGCGAAGGTTGGGCGCGGCGCGGCTTTTGCTTTACAATACGCCGCACTACAGTTTGGTCAGGAGACGGTTGATGATGGTCAGCATCGCGCAGCAGAATAAGGATTACAGCCTCGTCAGTTGGGGCGCGCAGGGCACGTGGAACCCGATACCGATTGTGCGCGGCGATGGCGTCTACATTTACGACGCCGACGGCAAGCGCTACCTCGACTGGGCATCGCAGTTGGTGAACGTCAATATCGGGCACAGCCACCCGCACGTCATCAAGGCGATTCAGGAGCAGGCGGCGAAGCTGTGCTACGTCAACCCGTCGTTCGCCACCGAGCCGCGCGGTCGGCTGGGCGAGATGCTGGCGGAAGTGACGCCCGGCAGCCTGAGCAAATCGTTCTTCACCAACGGCGGCGCGGACGCCATCGAGAACGCCATGAAGATCGCCCGCCTGTACACCGGGCGGCAGAAAATCCTCACGCGCTACAAGTCGTATCACGGCGGCACGTTCGCGGCTGCCACCGCTGGCGGCGACCCGCGTCGTCTGGGCAACGAGCCGGGCGTGCCCTGGATCGTGCGTCTGCCCGACCCATACGCCTACCGCAGCCCGGTGTATCGCGGGCACACGCAGGAAGAAGGCGACGCGCTGATCGTCGAGATGATCGAGGACATCATTCTGGCGGAAGGTCCCAACGAGTGCGCCGCCATTATGGTCGAAGGCTACAGCGGGTCGAGCGGCATCATGCAGCCGACCGAAGTTTTCTTCAACGGCGTGCGCGCCCTGTGCGACAAGTACGGTATCCTGCTGATCGTGGACGAGGTGATGAGCGGCTTCGGGCGCACCGGCGAATGGTTCGGCATCGACCACTACCCGAACGTCCAGCCCGACATCATGGTGATCGCCAAGGGTGTGACCTGCGGCTATGTGCCGCTCGGCGCAGCCATCGTCACCGACAAGATCGCCGCCTATTTCGACGATCATGTGCTGCAAGCCGGGCTGACCTACAGCGCGCACACGCTGGCGTGCGCGGCGGGCGTCGCCACGATTGAAGTCTATCGTCAAGAGAACCTGATCGAGCGGGCGCGGGAGATGGGCAAGGTGCTGCGCCGGGGCTTGATGGATTTAGCCGAGCGTCATCCGGTGATCGGCGACGTGCGCGGGGCGGGGCTGCATCAGGTGATTGAGCTGGTCAAGAACCGCGAAACGCGCGAGCCGCTGAGCGAGTTCAACAAGGGACCCAGTGAAGCGATGGGCAAAGCCGCCAAGTCGCTGCGCGAAAATGGCATCAACGCCTTCCTGCGCTGGAACATGATCTTCAACACCCCGCCGCTGACAATTAACGAGACGCAGCTTCAGGACGGGCTGGACGCGCTCGACACGGCGCTGTCGCTGGTCGACCCGTACTACGAGGGGTAAATCCACGTAAACTCGTTGTAGGGGCACGGCTAGGCAATCGAAGGCTACACGTGCCCCTACGGGTAACATTCCTGCGTTAGATCGGTTCCAGCCAGTATTCGCTGGCGGAGCCTTCCGCCGTCCAGCCGATCACGCCGCTGTAATTCACCTGCCACCAGGCGTAGCCGTTCGCGCAGGTGGGTCCCGCCAGCACGACGAAGGCGCCACCCGGCGGGATGTTGCCCAGCACCGCCGCCGACGTGCTGGGCTGCAGGCGCAGGCGGTTCGGCTCGCCGGGCGTCACACGCCCCTGCCCGCCGACCGACAGGCGCGGGGGCAGCGTGCCGGGGCACTGGCTCACGCCGGCTGAAGCGGGCGTCGGGGTTGCCGTTGCCAGTATCTGGAGATTGCCCACCTGGAACGGGATCGGCGTCGGTGTCCGCGTCGCGAATACGGCGTCGATGATGCCGGGGGCGATCTGGATCGGAGTCCCAGCCAGCACACCGCCCGGCGGGATGCCCACCAGCGTCGGCTGGATGGTTGCGATCGGCAGGATGAAGCCGCCGTCGCCGGTGCAGCGGCTCTGGTACGCCTCTGTGCCATTCCACGTCCCGCCGAAATTCGATTCGGACGTGATTGCTCCCAGTTCGTAGAAGACGGTGTCGAAGAAGACCGGTATGCTGTCGACGCTGATATGGATTTCGTTCAGCAGCCAGTCGTCGTCGATGCCGGCGGTCGCCGGCTTGTCGATTTTCCAGCCGGTCATCTGGCAGAAAGCCATCGGCACGAAGTAATGATAGGTGTCGGTCTGGTTCGCTTGCAGGTCACTGGGCTGGTTGATGTAGTAACGATGCGGCGACGCTGAAAAATCGCCCTCGATGGTGAAGTACGGGTTGTCGGCAGTTCCGTTCGCGCCGGTGATGAGCGTCAGATCGACCGGGCGCATCGGGCAGCGCGACTGATAAGCCGACGTGCCATCCCATGTCCCGCCGCGCCAGTGCGTATCGCTCAGCGAGCCGCTGTCGGCGAATACGCCGTCGAACCACACTTCGACGCTGTCGATCATGATCGACACCTGCTCGCCGAGCCACGAGTCGCTGCCGTCCACGCGCAGGTTGAACTGGAACATTTCGCAGAAGATGTGCGGGACGATGACGTTGTAGGTGTTGGACGTTCCGGGCTGCAAGTCGCCCGGCTGGTCGAGGATAACGCTGTACGGGTCTCCGGGGAAGGTTCCGCTGAGGGTGAGGCGCAGGTTGTCGTTGGTGCCGTCCGCGCCCGTTACCACCGTGATGATGACGCTGGAATTCATCCCGGCGGGCTGTGCGCTCGGCTGTGCGCTCGGCTGTGCGCTCACGCCAGAGACGAGCAGCAGGGTGATGAGGATTGCGGCAAGGATGCGCATGTCTGCCTCCTTTCGTGGGTGACTCTATCTGATCTATGTGTCGTTCACAAGCGAGCAAATGGGTTTATAGCGGCGCTCCGGGTTTCGCGGTCAAATAGTCGTATCGAATCCGTTCCGACGGAGATAAGAGACAGCGATGCTCCTGTTTCACAACGGCATCATTCATACGATGGACCCCGCCCAGCCGACGACCGAGCTGGTACTGGTCAACGACGACGGGCGTATCGCCTACGTAGGCGATCTCGGCGATCTGACGACCGTGCCGCCGATCAGGCGCGTCAACCTGAACGGGCGCACGCTGATCCCCGGCTTCAACGACGCGCACGTTCATATCTGGAAGCTCGGCTTGCTGCTGACCGTGCAGGTCGATGCGCGCAAATCGGTCGCGCCGGATATCCCCGCCATCGTCAGGCGCTTCGCCGAGCGCGCCGCACAGACGCCGCCGGGAGTGTGGCTGACCGGGCGCGGCTACAACGAAGCCGACCTGCCCGAAGGTCGCCACCTCACCCGCGCCGACCTCGACGCCGCCAGCATGGATCACCCGATTGCTCTGACGCGCACCTGCGGGCACATGATCGTTGCTAACAGCCGCGCGCTCGAACGGGCGGGCATCACCGCCAGCACGCCCAACCCGCCCGGCGGGGTGATCGTCCGCGACGAACACGGCGAGCCGACCGGCTTGCTTCAGGAGACGGCGATGGGGCTGCTCAACATCCCCACCCCGGACGACGAAACGCTGGCACGTGCGATCCGCGAGGCGAATTATCATCAACTGCGGCTCGGCATCACCAGCGCCACCGACCCGCTGCTGACGCCCGATCACCTGCGCGTCTACCGCCAACTAGAAGCCGACGGCGATCTGGCGGTGCGGGTGAACGGCTTGCCGATCCGCCGCCCGGACGCTGCCGAGAAGATCACCTACCCGCTGCCGGAAAAGTACGTCAGCGACACGCTGCGCGTCGACACGGTGAAATTCTTCGCCGACGGCGGCTTGAGCGGGGCGACCGCCGCCATCCGCCAGCCGTACAAGATCACCGAGGGTCACGGCGTGCTGCGGTTTGAGCGCGACGAGCTGCTCCAACTGATGTGGGAAGCCCACGACGCCGGTTTCCGCATCGCGACGCACGCCATCGGCGACCGCGCGCTCGATCAGGTGATCGACGTGTACGAGACGCTGCACGCGCACAAGCCGGGAACGGGACTGCGCCACCGCATCGAGCATCTCGGCTTGCCGGAATGGGAGCACCTGTATCGACTGAAAAAAATGGATGTGATCGCTGTACCGCAGACGGTCTTTCTGCCCGCGCTTGGCAGCGCGTTCCGGCGCTACCTGCCGGACAGCTACTTCGACCACTGCTACCCCGTCCGCGCCATGC
>JADLHH010000601.1 GCA_020848855.1 Anaerolineae bacterium
AACTGGACGTTCGGCTCGTTCGGCGGCGTGACCTGGAGCCAGATGATCGTGTTCGCCCCGGCGATCCTCGTCGGGCTGGGCATCGCGTTCCTGCTGTCGAAGTCGCTCAACGCGCTGCTGCTGGGCGAAACCTACGCCCGCAGCATGGGTATGAACGTCCGCCGCGCGCGCATGTGGATCATCGCCAGCACGGCGCTGCTGGCGGGCACGGTGACGGCGTTCTGTGGTCCCATCGCGTTCCTCGGCATCGCCATTCCCCATATCTGCCGCAACCTGTTCAACACCTCGGATCATCGCGTGCTGATCCCGGCGTCGATCCTGATGGGCGGGATCGTCGCGCTGGTCGCCGACCTGATCGCCCAGATGCCCGGCAGCCAGATCGTGCTGCCGCTCAACGCCATCACCGCCCTGATCGGCGCGCCGGTGGTGATCTGGATCATCCTGCGGGGGCGCGGTCTGGACGCATCCTTCGAACGGTGAGCTATAATCATTTCCAATAATTCGATCCGTTTGCGAAAGATACGTCCAAGATGGTTCAGACTATTGATCGTGCCGCCGTCGAGGCGACCCGCGCCCGGATTGCCCGGCTGGGCGCGATGCTGTTCGACCGTCACCTGACCGACGCCGCCGGCGGCAATATGAGCGCCCGCGTGGGCGATGTCATCTGCATGTCGCCCAGCTACAGCGGCTCAAAGCGCCAGTGGCAGCTTCAGCCCGAAGATGTGCTGATCGTCGATATGGATGGCAGCATCCTCGAAGGCGAGGGTAAGCTCACCCGCGAAACCAACGTCCACCTGAAGCTGCACCGGGAATTCGGGGCATACGGCACCGGCGTGATTCATGCCCATTCGCGCAACCTGCTCGTCTTTGCGGCGATGGCGAAATCGATGCCGCCCGTGCTCGAAGACACGCTCAAATTCGGCGAGGTCAAGTGCGTCGAATACGCGCCCGCCCACAGCCAGCAGCTCGCGGAGAACGTCGCCGAGGCGATTCGCGGGCAGGAAGATCGCATCCGCCAGCAGGCGGCGGGCGTGATCGCCCCCTGGCACGGCGTCTTTCTGATCGGCAAGGATATCGACGCGGCATTCGACGCCGTCGAACGCTTCGACACCAACGCCTACATCATCCTGATGGCGCAGCAGGCGTTCGGCATCACCGACCTGATGGCGCAGCAGCGCGCCGATCTCGACGCGGCGATGGCGCGCTTCGAGAAGCCCGAATGATGCTTTCGGAGCAGCCGGTCGTCGTCACCGTCACCGCCAACACCGGGCTGGACCTGATCTATTTCATTCCGGCATATGAACAGGGGCACACCAATCGGGCGAGGCTGTTCGTACAGAGCATCAGCGGCAAGCCGATAGACTGCTCGTGGATTCTGATGGAAATGGGGGTTCCCAGCCTGGCGCTCGGCTTCACTGCCGGGCAGACCGGCGAGGTCTTCAGGCAGATGATCCGCGAGCGCGGCATCCAGAGCGATTTCATCACCGTCGATGGCGAGACACGCCGCAATCTGATCATCGCCACCGACGACGGCAAGCCGCACACCGCCATCACGTCGTCCACGATGTTCGTCACCGACGCGCACGTCGCGCTGCTGCGCGAAAAGTACATCGCGGCGCTCGATCACTGTAAGCTGGTCGTGCTGGGCGGGACGCTGCCCAAGGGCATGAAGCCCGAATACTACACCGACCTGATCGCGCTGGCGCGAGAGCGAGATATCCCGGTGATTTTCGACGGCGTCGAACCGAACCTGAGCGCCGGGCTGGCATCGCGCCCGACTTACGTCAAGCCCAACCGTGACGAGCTTTCGCAGTTCGTCGGCAGACGCGTCGAAACCGATGGCGAAGTCTACGACGCGGGGCGCGAGATCGTCCGGCGCTACGGCACGTACCCGATCATTTCGCTGGGGAGCGAAGGCGGGCTGGCGGTGCTGCCGGGGCGCGCCTACCGCGTCCTGCCCATCGACGTGCCGGTCGTCAACGCGGCGGGCGCGGGCGATGCTATCTTGGCAGGGCTGGCGGCATCGGTTGTGCGCGGGCAGCCGATTGAGGAAGGGATTCGGCTGGGCTTCGCGGCGGCGACGGCGGTCGTGACCACGCCCGGCACGGCGGAATGTTCACTGGCAGATATCGAGCGCTATGCCGCTCAGATTGAGATGGTTCCGTATGAACGGGTTTGAATTCGCCACCGCGCAGCGAATCATTTTCGGCGAAGGCAAGCTGCGCGAGATCGCCACCATCGCGCCGGAATTCGGGCGGCTTGCGCTGGTGGTTGTCGGCGGGAACGTGGAGCGGGCAAAACCGCTGCTCGACCTGCTGGACGAGGCGAAAATCGAACACGTCGAATTCACGGTCGCCAGCGAGCCGGACATACAGCTTATCAAGAGCGGCGTTGCGCGGGCGCACGACTTCGACGCCGAGATGGTGATCTCGTTCGGGGGCGGCAGCGCCATCGATACCGGCAAGGCGATTGCGGCGCTGGCGACCAACCCCGGCGACATGCTGGATTATCTCGAAGTGATTGGCAAGGGGCAGGCGCTGGTCAACCCGCCGCTGCCGTTCGTCGCCATCCCGACGACGGCGGGCACCGGCGCGGAAGTGACGCGCAACGCCGTGATTGCCTCGCCGGAGCACAGGCGCAAGGTCAGCCTGCGCAGCCC
>JADLHH010000602.1 GCA_020848855.1 Anaerolineae bacterium
GCTGTTCCCGGAAATCGTCGGCAAGCTGGCGGTGGACGCGGTCGTGCATTTGTGGAGCGAGGGGAATATTGACGGCGAGATCATCACGCCGTATGCCCTGCTCACCCAAGCCAACCTGCACCAGTATTACCGCGAGACCGAAGCAGGCTGGGAACTTGAGCCGTCGCGCATGGTGACGATGCCGGACTGGGCACAGCAGCTCCCGCCGGGATATGACGACAAAGAGATCGCATTCGTGATCCTGCACCAGACCCACGAGTGGTATCAGAACGTCGCGCGGGCGATGCAGCAGCGGGCGGCGGACTTCGGCATTACCGTCACCGTCAAGAACCTGCAGGACGACCTGGAAATCGAAATCAAGGAACTGCGGCGGCTGATTGGCAAGCTGGCGGCGTCGCAGGTGCAGGACGGCGACACCATCATCCTCGATACCGGCTCGACCACCAACTACATGGCGCAGTTTCTGCGCCAGCGCAGCGACCTGACCATCATCACCAATTCGCACGACATCTTCAACCGGCTGCACGCGGCTCCGGGCATCACGCTGCTGCTCACGGGCGGGCAGTACGACCCGAAAACGCGGTCGTTCGTCGGGCGGGGAGCGCACCTCATGCTGCGCGACATGCGCGTCGACAAAGCCTTCATCGTCGCGGGCGGCGTATCGGCAGAATTTGGCATTTCGTCGGTTGCCCTGCAGGAAGCCGAGGTTCGCCGGGTCATGATCGACGCCGCGCGGGAAATCATCGTGCTCGCCGACCACACCGTGCTGCAAAGCGAATCGAACTACCGCGTGACGGCGCTCGATAACGTCGACACGGTGATCACCGACGCGGGGATTCGCGCATCGCAGAGCCTGGAACTATCACAGCTTGGGATCAAGGTGATTGTGGCAGGGCGCGTGACCAACCAGGAATAAGCGAGCGCACCCGGCTATTTGCCCGCAGTCAGCTACTGGAACAGTCTGTCAGCGAGGAGTTCAGACATGCGGCTGAAAGACCGCGTTGCCGTCGTCACCGGAGCCGGAGCAGGGATCGGCAGAGCTATCGCAACGCTGTTCGCGTGCGAGGGAGCGGCGGTGACGCTGTTGGAGATTAACCCCACCGACCTCAGCGAAACGACCCGCCTGATCGAGGCGGACGGCGGGCGCTGCCTGCCGTTTCAGGGAGATGTTGCGGTGGCGGCGGACGTGAGCCAGGCGGTGGACATGACGGCTGAGAAATGGGGCGGCATCGACATTCTGGTCGCCAACGCGGGGGTCGCCATCGGTGGCTCGGTCGTCGAGATGACCGAAGAAGCGTGGAACCGCGTGCTGAACATTAACCTGGGCGGCGTGTACCGCCTCAGTCACTTCGGCATCCCCCACCTGATTCAGCGCGGCGGCGGCTCGATCATCAACCTCACCTCGACGCAGGCGCTGCGCGGCTACGCCGGCTGGTCGGGGTACGCCGCCACAAAAGGCGCGATCCTCGCGCTGTCGCGGCAGATCGCATCCGAGTACGCCGCGAACCGGATTCGCTGCAACAGCATCGCACCGGGCGCGGTCGATACGCCGATGAACGCCGGGGTGTTCGCCGCCGCGCCCGACCCGGACGCGGAACGCGCGCTTTGGGCGCAGCGCACGCCGCTGCGGCGGCTGGGCATGGCGGAAGACATCGCCCGCGCGGCGCTGTACCTCGCGTCGGACGAATCCGACTGGGTGACCGGAACCTGCATGGTCGTCGACGGGGGGCAACTCGCCGGGTAACCCTGAAATAGGCTCGACACCTGTCAAAGAGTGCATTTCGAACAGTTTTTTGGAGAAGGTTAATCGTTTTGGCTGAACAGAGTCTTTCGAACTCGCTGGCTGCCACTGCCCGCAAACGGAACGCCCGCCGTCAGGCGCTGCGCGAAAATCTGCTCGCCTACCTGTTCGTCGCACCGGCGATTCTGGCGATCATGCTGGTGCTGTTCTACCCCTTCATCAACCTGTTCATCACCAGCTTTTACAGCCGCCCCACGTTCACACGCCCATCGGAATTCATCGGACTGAAGAACTATCTCGAAGTGCTGACCGACCCGATCTTCCCGACAGCGGTGCGCAACACGTTCATCTGGACGTTCGGGGTGACGATCGGGCAGGTGCTGGTCGGCATGTACTTCGCGCTGATCCTGCACCAGCGCTTTCCGGGGCGATGGATCGCGCGGGTGGCGGTGATCGTCCCGTGGGTGCTGCCGGGGATCGTGGTCGCGGTGACGTGGCGGTTTATGTACAGCCAGGATTTCGGGCTGATCAACCTGGTGCTGCGGTCGGTCGGCTTGGGGCAACTGGCACACGCCTGGCTGGGCGATTCGCAGACCGCGATGATCGCCGTGATTCTGGTGGGCGTGTGGAAGGGGTTCGGCTTCTACACGCTGATGTTCCTCGCCGGGATGCAGACAATCCCGGTCGAACTGTACGAGGCGGCGAAAATCGACGGGGCGAACGGACGCCAGCAGCTTCTCGGCATCACCCTGCCGCTGCTGCGCCCAATCATGATCACGTCAACGGTACTCGGCTTGATCTGGACGAGCAACTACTTCGACGCGATCTTCGTGATGACGGGCGGCGGACCGGCGCGTTCGACCGAAACGCTGCCGATGTTCATCTACAACACGGGGTTCAGCTTCTACCGTATCGAAGAAGCGATGGCGGGATCGAATATCCTGCTGGTGATCGTGCTCATCCTGCTGGGCTTCTACATGCTGGTCATGCGCCGCATCAACCAGTCCTCGCAGCGCGCACAGGAGGTCGATTGAGATGGCGGCAATCGCTGTTCGGCGTCCAAGCACGCTTCAGGAGTGGCTGTATCGCAACCGGGATCGCGCGCTGGCGGTCGTGGCGTTCGTGTCGGTGTTCATCATCATCATGCCAGCGCTGTGGCTGATCCTGACTTCGTTCAAGGCGAACGAGAATATCTTCGTCTTCCCGCCGCAGGTGATCCCAAACCCGTTCACCTTCCAGAACTATATCGACGTGATTCAGCAGGGGAATTTCCCGCGCTATCTGTTCAACAGCGTGGTAGTGACGAGCATCTCGACGCTGATCTGCATGGTGTTCAGCGCGCTTGCCGCCTACGCGCTCACGTTCTTCCGGTTCGTCGGGCGGCGGGTGGTGCTGACGCTGGTGGTCGGCACGCAGTTCTTCCCGTCGGCGATTCTGCTGCTGCCGCTGTTCCGCATGTGGGCGGACATGGGCATGTTCAATACGTATTTCTCGCTGATAGCGACTTACACCGCGTCGTCGCTGTCGCTGTGTACCTGGCTGCTGGTCGGCTTTTACCGGGCGATCCCCGAAGAAGTGATCGATGCCGCCACGATTGACGGGTGCGGCAGGCTGGGGCTGCTGTGGCGGATCGTCCTGCCGCTGGCGATACCGGGCATCATGGCGGGCGGCGCGTTTGTGTTCATCGGCGTGTGGCAGGAGTTCCTGCTGGCGGTCACGCTCATCAGCGATCCGAACATGCTGACCGTGATGGTCGGGCTGTTCAAGTTCATCGGCGAGCATCACATCGCCTGGAACCTGCTGATCGCTGCTTCGGTCGTGGTATCCATCCCCACCATCATCATTTTCGGTCTGGTGCAGCGCTACATCGTCGATGGTGTGATGTCGGGCGCGCTCAAGTAGAGAGGAGGCGGGCGAAAAACCGAGCGGAACCGCTGTTACAAGAGTTGTTTTGTCGCAATAGTGGAGAAATGGCAGGAGAAAGATGATGAAAAAACTGTACCTGTTACTCGTACTCGTGCTGGCGCTGGCAGCGGTGCTGCCGACGGCGGTTCTCGCCCAGGACTCGATCACCATCAGCATCCTCGGAACAGACGGCTGGTTCAGCGAAGAAGTCGATCAGGTGGGCGGCGGCAGTTCGGCGGGCTACACCATGATGCAGGAGTACATGGCGGAACACCCGAACATCACGTTCGACGTGCGCGGCGTCCCCTTCGGCGAACTCGACAGCACGCAGCTTGCGGCGATGGAAGCGCGGCAGGGTCCCGATATCATGATCGTCAATTCGGTGACGGTCGGCTCGTTCATCGACCGAGGCTATCTCGTCCCCATGAATCCGCTGATCGAAGCGAACGGGCTGGATACGAGTATCTTCTTCCCCGGCATGTTCAGTTCGGCAGTGTTCAACGATCTGGTCTTCGGGCTGCCCATCGACACCGGCACGCGCCTGCTGTACTACAACAAGCAACTGTTCGCCGACGCCGGGCTTGAGCCGCCGACCACGTGGGACGAAGTGCTGCCGCTGGCAGAACAGCTCACCGACACGGAAAAAGGCATCTACGGCTTCGTGGCGACATCCGGCGAGCGCTGGCTGTGGCTGTACGAACACGCCGGCATGTACGCGCTGGCGAACGGCTACCGCTTCGTGAATGATGCCGGCACGGAATGCGTGATGAATCAGGGTGACACCGTGCAGGCAATCCAGTACTGGGTCGACCTGTTCAACGCGGGCGTGCTGTCGCAGGACGTTCTGCTGACCGGAACCGGCGCGGAACGCGAGCAGTCGTTCGGCAACAACCTGGCAGCGATGTACCTCGGCGGCTTCTGGTCAGCCGACACGCTGGCGAGCGACTACGGCATGGTCTACCCGGACGACTACGGCATCGTCGTGCTGCAAGGCGCGGGTGGTATCGGCAGCTCGACTGGCGGCTGGATTTTCACCGTCACCCGCGACTCGCAGCACCCGCAGGAAGCGCTCGACTTCATCGCCTGGATTCTGGGCGACCCGGAGCGGCTGTCGCAGTTCACGGGGCTGATGCCGGCAACGGCAGGCGCGTCCGAACTGGTGCTGCAGGATGATTTCTATACGCCGTTCAAGGAACTGCTGGAAAGCCCGAACACGCGCCACCCGATCCCGCTGAACCCCGGTCTGCCGGAGCAGGCGGAAGTGCTGCGTAACGTGACGCAGTCTGCGATCCTCGGCGAGATGACGGCGCAGGAAGCGGCGGACTCGTTCTGCCAGCAGATCGAAGGCACGCTGTTCCAGCCGTAATACGTTCGGCTGAGACGGCAGTGCGGCTGCCGCCTCAGCCAGCGGGAACGTAATGTCCCTCGACGTTCTCTTGAGGATGCCGAGGGACAGCTACTTCACCCGGAACGGAATTTTAGCGGCAAAGACTGTTTGATCCAATCCTTGAGCCAGCGGTGAGGAAAACGACATCACCATGACAATCCTGTATGGAAGGCAGTGGAGTCGGGACGAACTTCAGCGGCATGTCCCCGACCTGAGCCAGCTTGCGTCGGTACGCCGCTCCACGCTGCGCGAAGGGCGCGCGGAAGGCATCGACACGGTGGACGTAACGACCGGGAGCGGCTTTCAGTTCACGGTACTGCCGGGGCGCGGGCTGGATATCTCGCACGCCAGCTATCGCGGCATCCCGTTGTGCTGGCGCGCGTTCCCCGGCGAAGTCGCCGCGCCGTACTACGAGCCGCAGGGGTTGGGCTGGCAGCGCAGCGCTTTCGGGGGATTGATGAGCACAGGTGGGCTGTCCGCGATGGGCGCGCCATCGGTCGATCATGATGAGGAACTGGGGATTCACGGTCGCGCGAGCAATCTTCCGGCGAGCAGCGTGTGGGCGGACGCGGCATGGGACGGCGAGCGCTACCGGCTGTGGGTGCGCGGCAACGTAGCGGAATCGATGGCGCTGGGCACGAATCTGGTGATGACGCGCGAAATCTCGACCGAGATGGGCGCATCGCACCTGACGATCCGCGACCGGGTCGAGAACCGCACCTTCGCCCGCGTCGAGCACATGATGCTGTACCACTTCA
>JADLHH010000603.1 GCA_020848855.1 Anaerolineae bacterium
ACCTGCCCTGTCTGCACACGTAAGCGCTCGCGTTTTACCCTGGTGGTGTGAAAATTGGGTTACTGAGGCCTATTCTTGAAACACCCCGATCAACGAACCTACGCCCGCTCTGGGTGCTCAGCACCCGAAGCACCGCCTACGCTTTCGGACTCGATGCCACGGGGTCTTTGGAGCATGTCTACTGGGGAGCACGCCTGCCTGTGCTTTCCGATTACCAAGCGCCGCCCGTCTATGGAGGTCGCTTCGAAATCGAGGGCTATACCCACGAGGAATTCCCGGTCTGGGGCGGCTTCAAGTTCAACGAGCCGGCGCTGAAAGTTCGCTTTGCTGACGGCGTGCGCGGTGTGGTACTGAACTATACAGACACCGCTGTCGAGCATGGCGAGGGTGTCGATACCCTGACGATTACCCTCGACGATGCCTATTACCCGCTTCGGGTGCGGCTGATTTATCGCGTTTTCGAAGCCTACGATCTGATTGAGCGCAGCGCCGTTATCGTGAACACGGGCGACACGCCCATCGATATCGAACAGATTTTATCAGCAAGCTGGGAACTGCCACGGCGCGACTCGTACACCCTGACGACCCTCAATGGCAAGTGGGGTGGCGAGTTCCAGGTTCAGCAGGTTGAACTGCCGATGGGCAAGCAGGTGATCGAGCGGCGGCGCGGAGCCAGCGGCTTCGACTCCAACCCCTTCTTTGCCCTCGCACCCACCAGCGATACCACCGAGCGCCACGGCGAAGTCTGGTTTGGCGCGCTGGCGTTCAGCGGAAACTGGAAGCTGGTCATCGAGCGTACCGCGTTCGAGCAGGTGGCGGTCGCAGGCGGGATCAACGACTTCGATTTCCTGTGGAAGCTCGAACCCGGCGAGACCTTTGAGACCCCGGTTTTCGTCGGGGGGTATACCGAGTCGGGCTATGGCGAAGCCAGCCGCCTGCTCCATGCTTATGAGATCGAACACGTGCTGCCGTCGGATACGGCACGCCAGCCGCGCCCGGTAGTTTACAACTCCTGGTACGTGACCGAGTTCGACGTGAATTACGAGAATCAGGCGAAAGCCGCCGAAATCGCGGCGCGGTTGGGCGTCGAAATGTTCGTCATGGACGATGGTTGGTTCGGACAGCGCAATCACGACCGTGCCGGGTTGGGCGACTGGCACGTCAATCTCACCAAATTCCCGAATGGGCTGAAACCCCTCATCGACCGGGTCAACGAACTGGGAATGGGGTTTGGCATCTGGGTCGAGCCAGAGATGGTCAACCCGGACAGCGACCTCTACCGCGCGCACCCGGACTGGATTTACCACTTCCCGAACCGCCCCCGCAGCCTGTCGCGCAACCAGTCCGTACTCAACGTTTCGCGCCCGGACGTGCAGGAATACATCGTCGGTTTCCTGGACGATCTGCTGAGCAACAACGACATCAAATTCGTCAAGTGGGACATGAACCGCCACTTCAGCGAACCGGGCTGGACAGACGCGCCGAGCGGGCGTGACCGTGAAATCTGGGTACGGCACACGCAGGGCATTTACGACATCCTGCGGCAGGTTCGCGCCAGACACCCCGGCGTGATCTTTGAATCCTGTTCCGGCGGCGGCGGGCGCGTCGATCTGGGGGTGATGCGCTATGCCGAGCAGTTCTGGATGAGCGACAACACCGATCCCTACGACGATCTATTCATCGAAGAAGGGTTCACGCTGGCGCACGCACCGCTGACCCGTATGATGTGGGTCACCGACCCGATTCACGTCAACGACCGTGCCACCTCGCTGGAATACCGCTTCCACGTAGCGATGATGGGCGCGCTCGGCATTGGAGCAAACCTGACCAGGTGGTCGGAAGCCGACCTGACGAAAACCGCCGAATTCGTGGCGCAGTACAAAGCCATCCGCGAGACCGTTCAATTCGGGAAACTGTATCGCCTGCGCTCGCCACGTGAAAGTATTCTCTCCGCGTTCGAATTCGTGCATCCCGACGGCCATGAAGCGGTTGCCTTCGCGTTCCTGAGCGCATCGAACTTTGGCGAGTACCGGGCTGCGCTGCGGCTTCAGGGCTTGGAGCCGGACGCTCGCTATCGTGTCGACGGGCGCGACCTGGTATTAAGCGGGACGGCGCTCATGAAACAGGGTATTCCTCTGGCGATGAAGGGGACCTTCGCCAGTCAGATGCTGCGTCTGGAACGGGTGTCGTGAAGACGCGCGGCTTGTCGCACCTTCGCGTGAGACAGTTAACGGTGACGTATCCGAATACCGTTCGAAAGCATAGATAGAGGAGCAGAGGCACAACAGCGAAACCGACGACAGAATAATTCTTCGCCAAGTGAATTGCCAATGAGGAAGATCATGTTGATGTTGAAACGCTTTTTGGTATTGCTGGTCGCTTGTGTTGCAATGGGTGGCACGGCTCTCGCGCAGGACGCGATGACCTACCACGAAGCCCCATCGCTCGCGGAAAAAGTAGCCGCTGGCGAACTTCCGCCGGTCGAAGAGCGCCTGCCAGCGAACCCGATTGTCGAAGAACCGGTCGAGCAAATCGGTGAGTACGGCGGCACCTGGCGTCTGCTGGACGAGAACAACAATCTTGGCTTCACGCTGATGACGACCGGTGTCGAGCCGTTCATCAAGTGGAACCGCGATGCGTCCGGCTTCCGCCCCAACATCCTCGAATCGTGGGAATGGAACGACGATGCGACGGTTCTCACCGCCCATTTCCGTCAGGGCATCAAATGGTCGGATGGTGTGCCGCTGACCGTTGATGATTACCTGTTCTGGTGGAACGACATGGTACTCAACGAGAATGTCCCGGTCGATCCGTCGGGCGGGACGGTGGTCGCCGGGCAGCCGATGCAGCTTGAAAAGATCGACGACTTCACACTGACGTTCACCTTCGCCGCCCCGAACCCGCTGTTCCTGGAAGGGCACTCGCGCGGTCCCTGGAATTCGGCGCAGGCGCTGGTTCCCGCGCACTACATGAAGCAGTTCCACCCCGATTACAATTCGGCAGTGACCGATACGACCGAGTTGATGAACCGCTACAACACCGAAACCCGCTATCACTACGCAGACCTGCCGGTGCTGGGTCCCTGGATGCCAACCAGCTACGTCGCCGACCAGGTTGCAACCTTCACGCGTAATCCATACTATTGGAAGGTGGACACCGAAGGCAACCAACTGCCGTACATCGACAGTCTTCAGGTTGAAATCGCGTCCGGTGCTGTTTCCGAACAGGTGGCGCTGAAGGCGCTTGCGGGTGAACTGGATATGCAGGTTCGTGACATCGCCCTGCAGGACGTTCCGCTAATTCTGGAAAGCGCTGAAGCGGGCGGCTACCATGTGATCATGTGGGATCGGGGTGACTTCGCCTGGCCCTGGCTGATGCTGTTCTACGACCTGGCTGACGATGGCATTGAAGACCTGATGTACACCCAGGCATTCCGTCAGGCGCTTTCGGTCGCCATCAACCGCGACCGCATCAACGAAGTGACGGCGCTCGGTCTCGCTACGCCGCGCCAGTTCTCGATGCTGCCCCAGGCGGAAGAATTCCAAACCCCGGAAGGTCAGGAACTGTATGAGGCGTGGGCGAATTCGTACATCGAGTACGATCCCGAAGAAGCGGCGAGCCTGCTCGACTCGATAGGTGTGGTTGACACCGATGGCGACGGCTTCCGCGAGCGCCCGGACGGCACGCCGCTCGAACTCACCGTCACCCAGTTCCAGAATGACCCGAAGGTCAATCAGAGCCTGGAGCTGATCCAGCAGGACTGGCAGGATGTCGGTCTCAAGACCAACATCGAGCAGCTTACCTGGGACGAATACACTGCCGCGAACGAAGCCGGCGAAGTGGAAATCTTCGCGTGGCCGAGCGCTGCCGGTTGGGGTCTGCTCTCCGCGCCGTCGGTCTGGGCGCCGGTCGAAGGGGTTCAGTGGGCAATGGGCGGCATGAACATTGGACTGAACTATCAAACGGGTGGCGCGCAGGGCGTTGCGCCGCGTGAAGGCTCGATGCTGGTGAGGCTGCAGGAAGCATTCAGCCGTGCAGTTTCGGCGACGACGGCGGACGAGCGCAATCAGGCGCTGCGCGATGCCTACCGCATTCACCTTGAAGAAGGTCCCATCACCATCGGGACAATTGGTCAGCACCCCAGCCCGGTGATTGTGAAGAACAATTTCCACAATGTGCCGGAAATCGGTCTCGTGGCTTCCTGGGACTTGGGTTATCCCGGCACTGCCGACCCCGAACAATTCTATATGGATCAGGAATAGCAGGTAAGCAGACGGGGGCGGCGGCTGAGATGTCGTCGCCCCTGTGAGGAAGATTGGAGCACAATCCATGTCGCGTTACATCATTAGGAGACTGCTGCAATTCATCCCCTCGATCATCCTGATCGCGTTTGTTGGCTTTCTCATCATGGAACTCCCCCCTGGCGACTACGTGAGCGATTACATTCGGTCGCAAAGCCTGGGCGGTAACCGGGATGCCGCCGCGCAGGAACAGGTCATGCGCGAGCAGTTCGGTCTAGACAAGCCGTTCCTGCTGCGGTTTGTCGATTGGGGAACCAATCTGCTGCGCGGCGATTTCAACATCTCGCTCGCGACCGGCGCGCCTGTCCGGGACATCATTATCAGCAAGCTTGGCGCTACCGTCCTGGTTTCATTTTTCGCCTTTGTCATTTCTTGGACAATCGGCATTGCACTCGGCGTTTACTCCGCCACCCACCAATATTCTAAAGCAGACAATTTCCTGACGACTGTTTCATTTATCGGCTTGGGCTTACCCGATTTCCTGATCGCCCTCGCCTTTTTGGTCTTTGCCTGGCAGTTGAACGGCAGTGTTTTGACCGGGCTTCAGTCTCCGGAGTACGTCGGGAAGCCGATCTCGGTCGAATTGATCCTCGACCTGGCGAACCATCTGTGGCTGCCGGTCAGCGCGGTGGTCATCACCGGCATGGCATGGGTGATGCGTGTGATGCGCGGCAACCTGCTGAATGAGCTTGGGAAAAATTACGTGACGGCGCTTCGGGCAAAGGGTGTGCCGGAACGCACCATCATCTGGAAGCACGCTTTTCGGAATGCCCTGCATCCCTTGATCGGCGCGCTGAGCCAGACGCTCGCCTTTCTGGTGAACGGTTTCGTCATCACCAGCGTCGTGCTCGACCTGCCGACGATTCAGGTGACATACCTGACGGCTACGCAATCGCAGGATATTTATCTCGCCGGCGCGATTCTGACGCTCATCGGTCTGCTCGTCCTGGTCGGAACACTCGTCTCCGACCTTCTGCTGGCGTGGCTTGACCCGCGTATCCGGTTCTCGTAGGGCGTAAGGCATATCTGTATGGAAATCTCACGCAAAAGCGATAATGCCGTAACGCGGGAAGCACACAAGGACGACGCCAAAGTCGTCTCGATCAGACGTCTGACCTGGCTGCGTTTTAAGCGTAATCGGCTGGCGGTCATCGGTGGTGTCTTCCTGGTGATGATGTATCTTGCGGCGATTTTCGCCGGGTTTATCGCGCCGCACGACCCGACCGAAGTTCACAGCAAGTACGTTTCGATGGCGCCGCAGGGGCTGCAGTTTGTCGATGCCAACGGGAACTTCCATCTGGTTCCGTTTGTCTACGCCGTCGAGTCCAGCGTTGACCCGGCGACATTTCGCAAGAGCTTTAAGGTCATCACCGACGAAATTTACCCGCTGAAGCTGTTCGTGCGCGGTTCGGAATATACCATCCTCGGCGTGATCAAGTCAGACATTCACCTGTTCGGCGTCGATGACCCTGGTGCCCTGTTCCTGTTTGGCACCGACACCCAGGGACGCGACATCTTCAGCCGCATCTGGTACGGCGCGCAGGTTTCGCTTTCGGTCGGGTTGGTTGGCGTGCTGCTGACTCTGGTCTTTGGCTCTATCCTCGGGATCGCGTCCGGGTACATTGGCGGGCTGTTCGATGACATCATGCAGCGCGTGATCGAGCTGCTGATGTCCTTCCCACAGTTACCGCTGTGGCTGGCTCTGGCGACGCTGATTCCCAACAACTGGCCCTCCGACCGCACCTATTTCGCCATCACGATTGTGCTGGCGGTATTAAGTTGGGGTGCGCTGGCGCGGCAGACGCGCAGTATGGTCTACGCGCTGCGCGAGGCGGACTTCGTGACCGCCGCCCGTTATTCCAATTGCAGCGCCTGGCGCATCATCACCCGTCACCTGCTGCCTAACACCATGAGTCACATCATCGTCGTCGCCACGACATCGATCCCCGGCATGATCCTGGGTGAAACCGCCCTCAGCTTTCTTGGTCTGGGTATTCGCTCCCCGCTGGTCAGTTGGGGTCTGCTCCTGAGCGACGCTCAGCACGTCCGCGTGCTGGTGCAGCAGCC
>JADLHH010000604.1 GCA_020848855.1 Anaerolineae bacterium
ATATTCGAGCGGTTGAGGATCGCTTCGCCCGCCGCGACGTCAGGACCACCCATCCAGCTTGCCAGCAGCGGCTTGTCGCCCAGGCTTTCGAGCGCTCGCAGCGCTTCGGCGGTCTGCGTCGGGTCGGTCATCGCCTGCGGCGTCAGGATCACCAGCATACCGTCGGCGTTCGGGTCTTTCGCGGCGATCTCCAACGATTTCGCGTAGATGGCGGGACCGGCGTCGCCCAGGATGTCGACTGGGTTGTTATGGCTCCAATGCGGCGGCAGCAGTTCGTTCAGCGCCTGCATGGTCTCGTCGCTCAGGTTCGTCAGCTCACCACCGCCGCTGATTAATGCGTCGGTCGCCAGCACGCCGGGACCGCCCGCGTTGGTGACAATCGTCAGGCGGTTGCCTTTCGGGCGCGGCTGCTTGGCGAGCACTTCCGCCATGTAGAACACGTCCGAGATGCGATCTACGCGCAGCACGCCGCAGCGCCGGAAAGCGGCTTCCAGCACTTCGTCGCTGCCGGTCAGGGCGCCGGTATGCGAGGCGGCGGCGTGGGCAGCCGCTTCGGTGCGCCCGGCTTTGATGATGATGATCGGTTTCTTGAGGGCGACTTCGCGGGCGGCGGACAGGAAAGCGCCAGCGTTGCCGATTGATTCCATATAAATGACGATGCTGTGGGTGTTCGGGTCGCGCCCCAGGTAGTCGATCAGGTCTCCCCAGTTAACGTCGAGCATTGAGCCAATCGCAACGAAGGCGCTGAAGCCGACATTTTCCTTGAAGCTCCAGTCGAGGACGGCGGTGCAGAGCGCGCCGCTCTGACTGATGAAGCCGACGTTGCCGGGACGCGCCATCGCGCTGGCGAAGGTGGCGTTCAGTCCCGTGAGCGGGCGCATCACGCCGAGGCAGTTCGGACCGACGATGCGCATATTGCCGGTGCGCGCCGTCGCCAGGATTTGTCGTTCGAGTTCTGCGCCTTGCGCGCCGCTTTCCTTGAAGCCCGCCGAGATGACGATTGCGCCCTTGATTCCCGCGTCAACGCATTCCTGAATGACGCCGGGTACGGTGTGCGCGGGTGTCACGATCACCGCCAGATCGACCGGCTCCGGCACGCTGGCGATATTCGGGTATGCGCGAATACCGAGGATGCTGGAGCGCACAGGATTAACCGGGAACACGGTTCCGCCGAACGGGCTGCTGATCAGGTTCCACAGGATTGTCCGTCCGACGCTGCCGGCGCGCTCGGTCGCGCCGATCACGGCGACGTTCTTCGGGTTGAAGATCGCGTTGAGCGCGTCCGCGCCGCCGACTGAAGTTTGAATGTTTTGAGAGGAGGTTTGCTGCACGATGCGACTCTTTCTCTGAACCGCCACAAGAAGTCGAGGCGATTGTGCCACAATTGACCGGAGACGACAATAACATAATGAAGATGATAATTGTCCCTATTTCACCTCGGAATGAAAATTGTCATTTCTTCGTGGACGCGCAATAATTGCAGTAACCACACTTCGACATTGTTAGGAGGCAGCGATGCAACTCGGCTTGATTGGTCTGGGCAAGATGGGCGCGAATATGAACCTGCGCCTGCTCCACGGCGGGCATCAGATGGTCGTTTACAATCGCAGTCCAGAGCCGGTGCAGGCTGCCGCCGCCGCCGGTGCGACGCCCAGCACCTCGCTGGCAGACCTGGTGAGCAAGCTGGACGCGCCGCGCGCCGTCTGGGTGATGGTTCCGGCGGGTGATGTGACCGAGAGCCACATCAAGCAGTTGATGGAACTCCTCAAGCCGGGCGACACGATCATTGACGGCGGGAACAGCAACTATAAAGATACGATCCGCAACGCGGCGCTGGTGGAAAGTGCCGGGCTGGATTTTGTGGATGTCGGGACGAGCGGCGGTATCTGGGGGCTTCAGGAAGGTTACAGCCTGATGGTCGGCGGCAAGAAAGAAGCGGTCGACCGCCTGCGCCCGATCTTCGAGACGCTGGCGCCGGGCGCGACTCTGGGGTGGGGGCATATGGGTCCGCACGGGTCAGGGCACTTCGTCAAGATGGTTCACAACGGCATCGAATACGGCATGATGCAGGCATACGCCGAAGGCTTCGAGATTCTCAAATCGAAGACCGAGATGGAACTCGACCTGTACCAGATATCGGAAGTCTGGCGGTTCGGCAGTGTGGTGCGCTCGTGGCTGCTCGACCTGACCGCCAACGCGCTCAAGGACGACCCGAACCTCAGCACAATCAAGGGTTGGGTTGCCGACAGCGGCGAAGGGCGCTGGACGGTCGCCGAGGCGATTGACCTGGATATCCCCGCGCCGGTGATCACCCTGTCGCTGATGATGCGCTTCGTCAGTCGCCAGGATGAAAGCTACTCTGCCAAGCTGCTCGCGGCGATGCGCAACCAGTTCGGCGGCCACGCCGTAAAACGGGAATAACTCATGAGCGACGGAACTTCGACCAACACCATCGTCATCTTTGGCGCATCCGGTGACCTCACCAGCCGCAAGCTGATCCCGGCGCTGTTCAGCCTGTTTCGCCGCCAGCGACTGCCAGGTGGTTTGCAGATCGTCGGCTTCGCCCGGCGTCCCTATTCGCATGACGAATTTCGCGGCTTGATGCGCGACGCCGTTCAGGAAAACGACGGTTTCGACGCGAGCGCCTGGGATGAATTCGCCCCCCGGCTGTTCTACTCACGCGGCGACCTCAGCACGCGTGACGATTTTGCGAAGCTGCACCAGTTTCTCTACGAAATCGAGAAGAAGAACGCTAACCGGTTGTACTACCTGGCGACCGCGCCCAGTTTTTATGACGATGTCGTCACCAATCTGCATCAGGTGGGGATGAGCAGCCAGGAAGACGGTTGGCGGCGCGTGGTGATCGAAAAGCCGTTCGGCTACGATCTCGGCTCGGCGCGGGCGCTGAACAAGGTCATTCACGAGGCGTTCGAGGAAAGTCAGGTCTATCGAATCGACCATTACCTCGGCAAGGAGACTGTTCAGAACATCCTGTTCTTCCGGTTTGCCAACACGATCTTCGAGCCGATCTGGAACCGAAATTATGTCGATCACGTCCAGATCACGGTTGCCGAGACGGTCGATGTCGAGCATCGCGGCGGCTACTACGATGGCGCGGGCGTCCTGCGCGATATGTTCCAGAATCACCTGCTGCAACTGCTGTCGCTGGTGGCGATGGAGCCGCCCGCTTCGATTAGCGCCGACGGGCTGCGGAATGAAAAAGTCAAAGTCCTCAGCGCGCTGCGACCGGTCATGCTCTCCGACACGGTGCGCGGGCAGTACGACGGCTATCTGAACGCGCAGGGCGTTGCCCCGGACTCGCAGACGCCGACCTATGCCGCGCTCAAGCTCTACGTCGATAACTGGCGCTGGCAGGGTGTGCCGTTCTTCCTGCGCTCCGGCAAGGCGCTCAGGAAGAAGACATCGGAGATTGTCGTCCAGTTCCGCCGACCGCCGCATCTGTTCTTCAACCTGCCGCGCGGTCGCCAGCTTGACCCGAACTTCCTGTGCCTGTGCATCCAGCCGAACGAAGGAATTCACCTCAGCTTCCAGACCAAAGTCCCCGGATCGACCAGTGAAGTCCAGGCGGTCAACATGGAATTCCAGTACAGCGACACGTTCCACGACATGCCGCTGCCCGAAGCCTATGAGCGCCTGCTGCTGGACGCGCTTCAGGGCGACGCCGCGCTGTTCACCCGCGAGGACGAGATCGAGCTGTCGTGGAAGCTGATCGACTATATTCTCCATAGCTGGCAGTCGCCGCAGGCTCCGCCGCTGCAGATTTACGCGCGTGGAAGCTGGGGTCCCCAGGCGGCTGATCAACTACTCGAAGCCGATGATCGCGCCTGGTATCTCGGCTGTGGGGAGGGGCTATGAGCCAGGTGCGCGTCTATCCAACCCGGATTGCCGCCGCCCACGCTGCCGCTGCGCAGTTCGTCGCCACCGCTGAAAAGGCGACGACTGCGCGCGGGCGGTTTTCGGCGGTGCTGGCGGGTGGCAACACCCCGCGCGACGTGTATCGGCTGCTCGCCAGCGACGAATACGCGCCGATGGTTTCGTGGCAGCAGACCCAGGTGTTCTGGGGCGACGAGCGCGCCGTCTCACTCAGCGACCCGGAGAACAACGGTCGCATGGCGCGCGAGACGCTGCTGAACTACGTGCCGATTCCGGTGGAGAGCATCCATCGCATCGAGAGCAGCCTGCCGCCGCAAGAAGCTGCGCTTGCCTACGAGCATATACTGCGCGACTATTTCGCGAAGCGCGGAATGAACGAGCCGCGCTTCGACCTCGTGTTTCTGGGCATGGGCGAAGAGGGACACACCGCGTCGCTGTTTCCGCGCTCCCCGGCGCTGCGCGAGCGCGAGCGCTGGGTTGTGGCGACCTATGTCGAACCGAAGCAGTCGTGGCGTATCACCCTCACGCCGGTCGCGCTCAACGCAGCGTCCAAGATCATCTTTCTGGTGATCGGCGAGGAAAAAGCCGAAGCGCTCAGGCAGGTGTTGAGCGAGCCGAAGCGTCCCGACGAGTTCCCCGCGCAGGCAATTGACCCGCCGCAGGGGCAGGTGTTGTGGATTGTCGACAAGGCGGCAGCGTCGCTGATCGACAAATAATCCGTTAACAACTGCGCCAACGCTATTGCGCGAACGCTACTGCGCGAACGCTACTGCGCCAGCACGTCCGCCAGCTCGAACAGGCGTAAATCGAGCGGCTTCTTCCTGCCAACCACGTCCGTATACGGTGTTGGGGTTGCCTGGTCGTGCAGCCAGCCGACCAGCACGCCCTGCGTCCCCTTGCACAGCAGCCGGGTGGCTTCTGCTGCCAGCCGCGATGCCAGCAGGCGGTCGAACGCGCCCGGCGCGCCGCCGCGCTGGACGTGACCGAGAATCGTCGCGCGGTGGTCGTAGCCGATGTTGGCATTCTGCTGGCTGAGGTAGACGTTCAGCGCGTCGGCGTTGTACTTCGCGCCCTCGGCGACGACCACCAGCCCGTGTTTCTTGCCCCGTTCATATGCCTTCCGCAAAATTTCCATGACGACTTCCGGCTTGGTTTCCACTTCCGGCACGACGATCGCCTCCGCGCCGCCGGCGATTCCCGCCATCAGTGCCAGATAACCACAGTCGCGCCCCATCACCTCGACCAGAAACGCGCGCCGGTGTGACGATGCCGTCGTTTTCAGCCGGTCAATGGCTTCGATGGCGATGTCGAGCGCCGTGTCGACTCCAATCGTGATGTCCGAGCCATACAGATCGTTGTCGATGGTCGAGGCGACGCCCACGACCGGAAAGCCCATCTCATAGAGAGCGTTCGCGCCGGTCTGAGAGCCGTTGCCGCCGATGACGACCAACCCCTCTATGCCGCGCTCGCGCAGGTTGGCGAGCGCCTGCTCGCGCCCTTCGACCGTCTTGAACTCTGGGCAGCGGGCGCTCCCCAGCATGGTCCCGCCCAGATGGATGATCCCGCCCACGTCGCGCGCGCCGAGCGCCTGCATCTGGTTGTCGATCAAGCCGCGATAGCCATTGGCGACGCCGAACACCTCGCATCCCTGATCGATCCCCATGCGCACCGCCGCGCGGATTGCGGCGTTCATGCCGGGAGCGTCGCCGCCGCTGGTGAGTACTGCAATTCGTTTCATCGTGACCTCGGACTGCCTGTGCCCAACATTTCATCCTAAATGATACCCCAGCCTGTCCTGCACCGCGCACCGTGCTATAATGTTCGGATACATTAAGGATTAACTAACGATGGTGGATACTCTGGAAGCGAAGGCGCGGCAGGTATATGAACTGCTGGTCGAACGCTACGGCGCGCAGTCGCTCGTCCCGCGACGCCAGCCCATGCATGAGTTGATCTCGACTATTCTCTCGCATCGTACGACGCAGAAGAACGAAGCGCTCGCCTACGACCGCATGTGGAAGCGCTTCGGCTCGTGGGAAGCGATCCGCGACGCGCCGCCCGCCGAACTTGCGCAAGCCATCGCGCCATCGAACTTTGCCGAAGTTAAAGTGCCGTACATCCAGGGGACGCTCCGGCGCATCATCGACGAGCGTGGCGAGGCGAATATCGACTTTCTCGCCGATCTGCCTGCTCAGCAGGGGCTGGAATGGCTGATGTCGCTGCCCGGCGTGGGTATCAAGACCGCGTCGCTGGTGCTGCTGTTCTGCTTCGCTAAGCCGGTGCTGCCGGTCGATACCCACGTGTACCGCGTCAGCCAGCGCGTCGGGCTGATCAACGCTAAGGTCACTGCCAACGCCGCGCACGGGGAACTGCTGGCGCTGTTCCCGCCTGATCCTTACGTGCTGTTCAATTTCCACATCGCCGCGCTCAAGCACGGGCAGCAGTTATGCATCTGGGGCGACCCGCGCTGCGAGCCGTGCCCGCTCAGGGCGCTGTGTGATTGGTACCAGGCGAACCGCCGCCGGGTTTGATCAATCCGGTTGTTGCACTATAATTCCCTCGTCTCGAATTCTTCAGGAGAATATTGATTATGTCTGAGCAGGAGTTCGCGCCTCCTACAACGGAGTGGTATTACCCGTCGGAGGATGTCGTCAGGGATGTCAACGCGCCCGACTACGAAGCCCTTTACAGCGAAGCCCAACAAGACTTAGAAGCCTTCTGGGCGAAACAGGCGGAAAACCTCGAATGGTTCCGCAAATGGGATGCCGTGCTCGACCGGAGTAATGCGCCGTTCTACAAGTGGTTTGCCGGCGCGAAGACCAATATCGCCTACAACGCGCTGGATCGCCACATCAAGACTTACCGCCGTAATAAGCTGGCGATCATCTGGGAAGGGGAGCCGGGCGACCGCCGCGAGTTTTCCTACTGGCGGACGTGGCGCGAGACCAACAAATTCGCCAATGTGCTGAAAAGTCTCGGCGTCAGGAAGGGCGACCGCGTCACGATTTACATGGGGCGTATCCCGGAATTGGTCTTCGCCATGCTCGCCTGCGCCAAAATCGGTGCGGTTCACAGCGTCGTCTACGGCGGTTTCTCCGAGCAGGCGCTCGCAGACCGTATCGAAGATGCGCAAAGCAAGGTGCTGATTACCTGCGATGGCGCCTGGCTGCGCGGCAGCATCGTTAAGCTCAAAGAGGTTGTTGACGAAGCCGTTAAACGCTCGCCGGTGGTCGAATCGGTCGTTGTAGTCAAGCGCACCGGGCAGGAAGTCACGATGGAGCAGGGGCGTGATTACTGGTATCACGACCTGATGGGGCTGCCGATTGCCAGCCCGGTCTGCGAGACGGTCGAGATGGATGCCGAAGACCCGCTGTTCATCCTGTACACCAGCGGCACGACCGGCAAGCCGAAAGGCATTTTGCACACGCACGGCGGTTACCAGTTGTTCACCTCGACCACCCTCAGTTGGGTGTTCGATATCAAGGATCAGGATCGCTGGTGGTGCGCTGCCGACCCCGGCTGGATCACCGGGCACAGCTACATCGTCTACGGTCCGCTGATCCTCGGCGCGACCGGCTTCATCTACGAGGGCGCGCCCAATTTTCCGTACCCGAACCGCTGGTGGAAGATGATCGAGGATTACGGCATCACCATCCTGTACACCGCGCCGACGGCAATTCGCGGCTTGATGCGCTTCGGTGACGCCTGGCCCAATCGTCACGACCTCAGCAGCCTGCGTTTGCTTGGCTCGGTCGGCGAGCCGATCAACCCCGAAGCGTGGCGCTGGTTCTACAAGGTGATTGGCAAGGAGCGCTGCCCGATCATGGATACCTGGTGGCAGACCGAAACCGGCGGCTTTATGATTACCCCGATGCCGTCGGTCGCGCTCAAGCCCGGCAGCGCGACCCGCCCATTCCCCGGCATCACCGTCGATGTCGTCGATGACGACGGGAATTCCGTAGGCACGGGCGTGGACGGCAATCTCGTCATCCAGCAGCCGTGGCCCAGCATGGCGCGCACAATTTACGGTGACCCGGATCGCTTCGTCGACCAGTACTGGAAGAAATACGAGAAGCAGGGGTGGTACCTGGCAGGGGATACCGCGCGCAAGGACGCCGACGGCTACATCTGGGTGATCGGGCGCAACGATGACGTGATCAAGGTCAGCGGTTACCGGCTGGGCACAGCCGAAATCGAGTCTGGGCTGGTCAGTCACCCGGCGGTCGCGGAAGCGGCAGCGATTGGTGTGCCGGACGAGGTGCGCGGCAACGTGATCTACGCCTACTGCATCCTGCGCGCGAATTTCCAGGCGACTGAAGAACTGCGTGAGCAGTTGAAGAACCACATTCGCCACGAGGTTGGTCCGATTGCTGTGCCGTCGAAGATCGAGTTTGTTACGACGCTGCCCAAGACGCGCTCCGGCAAGATCATGCGCCGTGTGCTGAAGGCGCAGGCGACCGGGCAGCCCGTAGGCGACCTGAGCACGCTCGAAGACTAGCGATCCGTTCGGGCAGGGCGCGAGACAGTACAGCCGGATACCCTTCGTATCCGGCTTTTTTGCGCCAGATTCGTGCTAATGATAGAATTAAGTTTAGAATTGGTAAGAAACTGGTTGTGTTTCTGAAGATACTGAAGTATAGTAATTCTAGGGATACGGGGAAAACGTCCTGTGCGATCCTTCACACGTGTCGGCAGGGCGGCAAAGCGGTTGATTGTACAGGTGACGGGCAGCTTCTTTCGGCGATCAGGAACGCTCGAACCGTCGCTCGGTACTTGAAACATAGAACGACAACATATTTTATAGACGTTGGCACGGTTCGCTGTCCAAAGAACGGGAGGTGGTTTCGTGCGCCGCATATGGTCTGTTTTCGGTTTGATTTCGCTTTGTTTTATGTTGGGAGTCGCCTGGACGGTCCCGGCGCTGGCACAGGGTTCCGGCGAGACTGCCTACACCGTTGTTCGGGGCGACACGCTGATCGCGCTGTCGATTCGGTTCCATACCACCGTCAGCGCTATTGCCACGCGCAATAACATCCAGAACATCAACCTGATCTATGTGGGGCAGCAGTGAATCATCCCCGGTTCGGGAACGACACCGCCGACCGCCACGACGCCGCCAGGCGCAACCAGCGTGCCGCCGACGGCGACCACGACGCCCGGCAGCACCTGCACCTATACCGTGCGCTATCGGGATACGCTGGGCGCAATCGCATCGCGCTACGGCACGACCGTTATGACGCTGGCGCAGTTGAACGGTATTCTCAATCCGAACCTGATCTATGTCGGGCAGCGGTTGACGATCCCTGGCTGCGACGGCTCCACGCCGACCGCAACACCGCCGCCAGGCGCAACCAGCGTGCCGCCGACCACGACCATCCCCAGCGGCTCTTTTGAACTGGGTGGGCATGTTCTCAACTTCGCGTATCCGAATTTCATGCAGAATGCCGGCATGACGTGGGCGAAAGTCCAGATTCGCTGGTCGCGTGGGCAGCCGGCGAGCATCGTGCAGGGCGCGGTCAATTGGGCGCACAGCAACGGGTTCAAGATTCTGCTGGGAATCGTGGGCGTGCCCAGCGAAATGGGTTCCGACCTGAACAGCTACTTCCAGGAATACGCGGCGTTCGTCGGCAGTGTCGCGTCGCAGTACCACCCGGACGCGATTGAAGTCTGGAACGAGCAGAATCTTGACCGCGAGTGGCCCTCTGGAAAAATCTCAGCGTCCAGTTACAAGCAGTTGCTCCAGCTTGCCTACAATGCGATTAAGTCGGGCAACTCGGGAACGATGGTGATCAGTGGCGCCCCTTCGCCGACCGGCTACTTCGGTGGTGGCTGCACGAGCGCAGGCTGTGATGACAGACCGTACCTGCAGGCGTTTGCGAGCGCCGGCGGCGCAAGCTATGCCGACTGCATCGGTATCCACTACAACGAGGGTATTCTCTCACCGGATGCCACCAGCGGCGATCCGCGCGGCAATTCGAGCCATTACACGCGCTACTATTCGTCGATGGTCAACACCTACCGGTCGATCATCTCCAGCAAGCCGCTGTGCTTCACCGAACTCGGCTATCTGTCGCCGGAAGGCTTCGGTCCGCTGCCCGGTGGCTTTGCCTGGGCTGCCGATACGTCGGTCGCCGAACAGTCGCAGTGGCTGGGGCGGGCAGTGACGCTCAGCCGTCAGCGCGGCTACATTCGTCTGCTGATCGTCTGGAACGTGGACGCGACCGACTACGGCGCTGACCCGCAGGCAGGCTACGCGATTGTCCGCAACGGGACGTGTACGGCGTGCTCCTCGCTGCGCTCGGCGATGGGCTTGCCATAAGCTCCAGTCGCTAGGGTTGTTACGAGCCAGAAAATTCGGGCGCATGGGAATTATCCATGCGCCCGGTTTGATTCCATGCAAAACGCTCTGCTGGAGCGGTTAGTGTCTTATTGACAAAAAGGGGCTTTGGGCATACCATGCTGTTGATACGAGAGCGCAGACCTGCGCTCTCCCTTTATCGCGCTGATTAGTGTATAAGGAACACTAAGTGTGGCTGTCGAAACTATCGTCGAGCATCTGGTGCGGCTGGCGTTGAATGAGGATTTGGATGTCGCCGGCGACGTGACCAGCATCGCCATCCTGCCGCCGGCGCAGCATCTCTACGCGCGCATCGTTGTCAAGCAGGCGGGCGTCATCTGCGGGCTGAATCTCGTCAGCGAAGTCTATCGACAGGTCGATCCCGCAGTGAAAGTCACCCCGATGGTGAATGATGGCGATCACGTCATGAACGGCAAAAGCATCTGCGAAGTCGAAGGGGTAGGGCGGTCGGTGCTTGCCGGGGAGCGGGTCGCGCTCAATTTCACCCAACGGCTCAGCGGCATCGCTTCACTGACGGCGCAGTTCGTCGCCGCTGTGGACGGCATGGGCGCGACCATCCTGGACACGCGCAAGACGACCCCCGGCTGGCGTGCGCTCGAAAAGTATGCTGTGTGTATGGGCGGCGGTGGCAATCACCGCATGGGTTTGTACGACATGGTACTGATCAAGGACAACCACATCGACGCGGCGGGCGGCATCACGCAGGCGATTGCTGCGGCGCGGGCTGCCGCGCAGGCGCGCGGGCTGGCGATTGAGGTCGAAGTCAAGGATTTGGATGAGCTGCGCGAGGCGCTGGCGTGTGGTGTGGATCGCATCCTGCTGGACAACATGAATCTGGCGCAGATGCGGGCGGCGGTCGAAATCGCAGCAGGGCGTGTGCCGCTGGAAGCATCCGGCAACATGACTCTGGAGCGTGTCCGCGCCGTCGCCGAAACGGGCGTGAATTTCATCAGCGTTGGCGCGCTGACCCACTCCGCACCCGCGCTGGATTTGTCGATGCGGTTGACGACGGAAACATAGGTGGTGTAGGAGCGCATGGCTTGGCTTGCAAAGCAAGCACGCGCCCAATGGAGAAGTGGGAATGGCAGCAATTGAAATGGTCGCGCCGCGCGATGTGTCGCTGATCGAGCAGGAAGCGGCGGCAATAGAGCGCATCCGGCGCGCGCGCGAAATTCTGGGCGAGGATGTGGTGATCCTCGGACACCATTACCAGCGTGACGAAGTGGTGCAGTTCGCCGACTTTCAGGGCGACAGCTACCAGCTTTGCAAAGAGGGTGCGAGGGTCAAGGCGAAGTACATCATCTTTGCCGGTGTGCATTTCATGGCAGAAAGCGCCGCCGTCCTCGGTCGCGCCGATCAGGTCGTCGTGCTGCCAAACCTGCAAGCCGGGTGCAGCATGGCGGACATGGCGAATCTCGAACAGGTGCTGACGGCGTGGGACGAGCTTGAGCAGGTCCTGATGGACGACCCGGCGCAGCACGTCATGCCGATCACCTACATGAACAGCGCCGCGACTTTGAAAGCGTTCGTCGGCGTGCGCGGCGGGACAGTCTGCACATCGTCCAACGCGCGCGGCGCGCTCGACTGGGCATTTGCGCAGCGCGAGAAAGTGTTCTTCTTCCCGGATCAGCATTTGGGGCGCAACACCGGCAAGTCGATGGGTATTCCGCTCGACCAGATGGTGCTGTGGAATCCGTTCAAGCCGTTCGGCGGGCTGACCGACGAGCAAATCCTGAACGCCCGCATCATCCTCTGGCAGGGGCATTGCAGCGTTCACCAGCAGTTCCGCCCGGAACACGTCGATCTGTGGCGTAAGCACCACCCGGACATCAACATCATCGTCCACCCCGAATGCGCGACGGAAGTCGTCGACAAAGCCGACGATGTTGGCTCGACCGCTTACATCATCAAAGCGATTGAGGCGGCTCCGGCGGGTTCCAAATGGGCGGTTGGAACGGAAGTCCATCTGGTCAATCGCCTGAAGGAAGCGCATCCCGACAAGTTCATCACGCTGTTGTCGCCGTTCTCGTGCCTGTGCAGCACCATGTATCGCATCAGTCCACTCGACCTGGCGAATGTCCTCGAAAATCTGGTGGATGGGCGCGTCGTCAACCAGATCACTGTGCCGGACGACGTGGCGCAGGGCGCCCGGCTGGCGCTCGACCGGATGCTGGCGATCCCCAAATGAGCGACATTCGTACCAGCACCCTGATCATCGGCTGCGGTATCGCCGGGGCGGCGGCAGCGCTGCGCCTCAGCGACGATCCGAACCAGCACGTCACCATCATCACGCGCTCGCCTGACGCGATGGACAGCAACACCGGCTGGTCGCAGGGCGGCATCGTCACGCGCGGGCTGGACGATTCGCCCGACTTGCTGGTCAGCGACATTCTCCACGCTGGCGCAGGCTTGAGTACGCCGGAAGCGGCGCATGTGCTTGCCGACGAAGGTCCCCGACTTGTCAACGAGATTCTGATCGACCGCTGTGGCGTGCGCTTCGACCGTGACGCGGATCGTGAACTTGTTTACGGACTCGAAGCCGCGCACAGCACGCGTCGGATCGTCCACGTGGGCGACAAGACCGGCAGCGCCATTGTCACGCAGCTTCTGGCGGCGCTGGCGGATCGTCCCAATGTCACGTTGTTGACGAACCACTCTGCGGTTGACCTGATCACCTTTCCGCATCATTCGCTCGACCCGCTCGACGTTTACCAGCCGCTGACCTGTCACGGCGCTTACGTGCTCGACCGCCGACGCCGCGAGATCGTCCGGTTGCTGGCTGCGCATACGATCCTGGCGACCGGCGGCTTGGGGCAGATATATCGCAATACCAGCAACCCGAAGGGCGCGCGCGGTGATGGGATTGCGATGGCATGGCGGGCGGGCGCGCGCATTATCAACGCCGAGTACGTCCAGTTTCACCCGACGACGCTGAGCGTGCGCGGCGCGCCCAATCTACTGATCAGCGAGGCGGTGCGTGGCGAAGGTGCGGTGCTGCTTGACCCGCACGGCGTGCCGTTCATGGAGCGCTACTCGCCGCAGTGGCGCGACCTCGCTCCGCGCGATGTAGTTGCCCGCGCCATCCACAACGAGATGCTCGAACACGGCTACGAGCACGTCTATCTCGACATCGCCAGCAAGCGCGACGCCGCGTTCATCCGTGAGCGCTTCCCGCAGTTGATCGAGACGACTGCGCCCTATGGCATCGACCCGACTGCCGAGCCGATCCCGGTCGTCCCGGCGGCGCATTACTTCTGCGGCGGCGTGCTGGTCGATCACTGGGGGCGGGCGGAACTCGCCGGGCTGTACGCCGTCGGCGAAGTAAGCTGCACTGGCGTCCACGGCGCGAACCGGCTCGCCAGCACCAGCCTTCTGGAAGGCTTGGTGTGGGGCGACCGCGCCGCGCGCGACATTCTAACCACGCCGCGCGACCCAATCGGCTTTGACCGCGTGCCGGAGTGGGTTCACCTCGGTGCGAACGACCCCGACCCGGCGCTGATCGAAGGCGACATGACCACCATCCGCAGCGTGATGTGGCACTACGTCGGGCTGATTCGCACCGAGGATCGTCTCGCGCGCGCCGACCGCGAGCTGCGCCACCTGATGCACGAGATCGAGGGCTTCTACCGGCAGGCGCGGCTCAACGACGCGCTGATCGGCTTGCGCAACGCGATTCAGGTCGCCCGCACGGTGACGTTTGCGGCGCAGCACAACCGCTTCAGCCGGGGCGCGCACTACCGCGCCGACGATTTTTCGCAGAACGACCCGGCGCACCACGCGTTGGTTCAGGATGTCCTGATGCGCCGGTAGGGATC
>JADLHH010000605.1 GCA_020848855.1 Anaerolineae bacterium
CTTGGCGTCTTGGCGGTTAAATGGCTTTTTACCGCCCCCGCTTGGCGACCGCGATCTCGCCTTCGGCGTCGATGTAGTAGCGCGGCTCGGCTTCGATTTCTTCCTCGACCAGTTCGAGGCGGCTGGGGCGCTTGGCTTTGCCGGACGGCAGCAGCCAGTTGTTGATCTTGTACAGCGCAATCGCCGACCAGCGCGTCAGCCGGACCGTGATCAGATGCAGGTCGATGGTCAGCGGCGCGAGCAGCAGCACCTCGACCGCCAGCGGCAGCAAAATCAGCCACGCCAGGCAGAACGACACGATGCCGATCGGGAATTTCGCCAGCAGGTAGAGCGCGCTGCGCCACGTCGCCCAACTGCCGAGGTACATGCCCAGCCGCTCGCCCAGGTTCGCGCCGCGCGTATCCACGTCGTCGAAATCCGGCGGCGCGTCCACATCCAGGATTTCCGCCATCATGCGCCGGTCGATCTGCGCCAGCGTGCGGGTCGTCGCCAGCATGAACAGCAGCAGCGGAATCCCGACCAGCACGAACGACAGGCTGAGCGCCAGGGCGAAACCGCCGACGATGTAGATCACATACACCAGTCCAAACCAGAAATTGGCGAACAGCGCCAGCCAACTGCGAAAAACTTTGCCGTCTGTGAGCGCGTCAAGCCAGGAATAATTGTTCATAAGCACCCGTTCAGCCGTTGTGGGTCGCGGTACTGTCTATTGTACGCGCGAATCGCCGCCGAAGTTGCAGCGTGCGGCTAATGGGCGACGCAGTCGGGCAGGGCGGTCAGGTCGATCAGCCATAGCCCGCCGTTGACACCGTCCGCCGCCAGCGCGATTTGGCTGTTGCCGGGCGAAATCCACCACCAGGCGCGCTCGTCGTCGGCGAGGTTCAGCGGCAGCGGCGCGAGGTTGTGAAGCTGTCCCTCGTCGCGGTTGAAGCACTGCAAACGTGGCTTACCGTCGACCGGCAGCGCGACGTAAATCCGGTCGATCAAGTCGGTTTCCGGGTTCGCCAGCGGAATCGGCGCGGGGTAGTTGTTGCCGGGCGGCTCGGCTTCGAACTGAAGCTCGAAGAAGCCGTTGGTCACGACGTACAGGTAATAGCCGGTTACGCCGTCGAACTCGCCCGCGACGACCACCCGCCGACCGTCGCGCGACAGCCCTGGCACGATCACCGACGGCGGATTGTTGGTGATCGACGGGCTGATGGTGCGCGCTTCGGCGTCGGCGACGAAGTAATACACCGGGTCACCATAGGCGCCGTAGTAATAGGCGATGAAGCGCTCGTCCGGCTGCCAGTAAATTCCCTGCAGCGTGCGGCTGTGCAGCCCGATGTACAGTCCGCGCCGGAACGTGCCGGTGATGTAGGCGGTCAGGAAATCGTTGCGCGCGTTCTGATAGACGACGCGGTCGCCATCCGGCGCGAAGCGCATCATTGAATGGGCGAAGACGTCGTCGTCCTCAAGCTCAAGGCGGGCGCGCATCGTCTCGTTCGCGTCGTCGGCGTGCGGCGCGGCGATCTCCGTTGCGCGGTCGATGCGCCGGTTGTAGCTGTACCACGTCCACTGGTTGAACAGGTCGGTTTCACAGCCGGTCGAGAACCGGAACGAATTGTCGTCGATCCACTCCACGTTGACCGCCTCGTCGTCGGTGATCTGCGTGATGCCGCCTGCCAGCGGCGCGGCTTCGGTCGGGGCGGTCGGCTGTCCTTCCGCGCTGATTTCCACACGGTCGATGGTCGCGTTGGTTTCGTGCAGTTCGAGCGGCACGCTGAATGCCTGCGCCGACTCCGGCTGCAGCGCGAAATCCGGCAGCACGCCGACGCCGCAGGCGTTGACCAGCACGCCGATGCCTTCGCCGACCAGCGTGTTGTCGGCGTCGAATGCCTGCGCGCTCAGGCTGAGCGACGTGTAGGCATCCTCGCGGCTGGCATTGACGATCTGCCCGACCGCCGCGACGACTGGCTGCCCGAAACCCCCGATTCCGCTCACGATCTCGACGGCTTCAGCGCTCAGGTCGCCGGGTGGTGGTTCGGTCGGCTGCTGCGCCGTCAAGCCGGAAAAGAGAACGACCAGCAGGAGACCGGAAAGACGAATCAACGGCATGAGTTGGTTATGCTTTCACCTTGTGGTCGCCACGATGAACCCCTTGCAGCATTCCAGCTACGGATAGATCCTCGTCCAGCTCATTCCAATGAACTCCTGCTGGCGACAATTCATAGGCGAGAAGCTGTTCCGAAGTCGCGTTCATCAGGCGCGGATACCAGTTCAACGGCGTAGCAATGATTCGTCCATCCGCTAAGGAGACTCGCAGCATGTTGTCGCTGATCTCGACGCCTACCGGACGATTTAGATCATTCGGGGTTGTGTCGTCAGTCGTCATGTTCTTCCTCAAAAAACTCTACCCATGCTTTGGTGAGGGTGTCCAGATTATCCATGACATGGCGCTCAATCTGTCGCCGTTCACGTTCATTGTAGCCCCGACTCCATGCCAATTTGATCGGATTGAGCCAGAATTTCGCCTCGCCCTCGGCTGAAAGGACGTGTATATGGGCTGGCTCTGCGTTTTCATTCGAGTAGAAGAAAAAGCGATAAGCCCCGATTCGCAGGACGGTGGGCATACTGGCTACCCCGCGACGCGCGACAATGCCTGCTTCGCCAGCGTGAAGTCCGGGTTGCGCCACGCCGCCACCTCGAAATTCGACTCCGCCCGCTGAAGATCGCCCTCGGGTTCGTATGCCAGCCCGGCGTAATAGTAGCTTTCGTCGACGCCCGGCGTGGTGGCGATCACCTCGCGCGCCAACGTCAGCACATCGTCATAGCGCCCCTGGTGGTAATACGCCTCGAACGGGCCGTACTGATACCACAACATGCGGAAGGGCAAGCCGAGCGCCCGCGCCTGGTCAAAGTAATCGGCGGCTTCGGGGTAGCGCTCCAGTTCGACCAGCGACGATCCCATGTTGAACAGCGTGAACGAGTCCGAACTGCCGCCGTCCAGTTCCGCTTGTGACTGCCGCAGCGCGATCTCGTTGCCGTAAGCCGCGTCCCAGTAGCCAGCCATGATCTCATGAACCGCCGCCTCGTCTTCCGGGCGGTACAGCACGAGGAAGTCGCGGTTGAACGGTCGCCAGCGGCTGTCGATATCGGCGTAGGGGATCGGGCGTCCGGTGTTATCCGGTCCGTTGCCGAGCAGCGAATCGTAGACGTAGATTTCCTGTTTGTCGTCGTCGTACCCCATTACCACACGGTTGTGCGACATCCAGTCGTTGAAGGCGTTCGGTCCGTCGTAGTACACGTTCTCGATCAACACCGGGAAGCCACCTGCCACCAGCGCGCGCAGCAGGTCGAGCGTGCCGCCATTGCGGAAGACCCCGCTCAACCCCTGCTGGGCGGCGTAACTGACCATCTCGTCCAGCCGCACGGCGACATCTTCGGCGTTGGGGTTCAGCGCGCGGATGGTGTCGCTGTACGTCCCCTGCCAGCCGAAATACGACAGGTGGATCGTCAGCGCCGCTGCCGAGCAGCGGTTGAACTGCTGGTAAACGGGGCGCAGCCCGGTCAGGCGAGCGCTCGACGGCAATTCCATTGGGGGTATGTATGGGAGAACATCCGTAGTCGGAGAAGGTGCAGACTCCTGCGCGTAAACGCTGCCGACAGTCATCAGCAGGACGGTCAACAACAGGAAGTAGATTTTCATGAACTGGCGATCTCATTCGTCCGGCGAACGTGCGGCATTTTACAGCAAGCGCCGGGCGGCTGCCAATGAGGATACGATGAGGATTCCCGACGATCAGCGGGCAGCAGAGCGCAGGAATGACCACTGATTGCCCACCTGCGCCCTCTTTTAATGCGCCGGTTTCTCGCGGCGCGCTATTCGCCTAACTGCACCAGCACGATCCCTTCCTGCGGTGAACGCGACAGCAGGACGGTGTTGTTCGCGCCCCACGTCAGGTTTTGCCAGCGCCCCAGGTTGGGCAGGTTGAAATCGCCCGCCAACAGCAGGCGTCCGGGTTCGCCCGGCGTCCCGGTGATGTACAGCCCGTTGTCGTCGGGCTTCTCGCGATTGTTGACGATGTACACCAGCGCCGACCCAGTGGGCGACCAGCCAGCCCCGACCACGTAATGATCCGGGTCGATCAACGTGGACTCGCCGGTTTCGACATCGAGTATCTGCGCCCAGCTATCTTCCGGCTCCCGGCTGTCGTATTGTATTGGCTGGCTGAGCAGCATCACATAGCGCCCGTCGGCGGACGCTCGGATGCCGGAGATCAACTGCTCGCGCTGGGTCGCCAGAAGTACTTCGGCGTCAGAGCCGTCGAGATTGCTCATCCAGATACCGCGAAAGATCGAATCGCCTGCCGGCGTGTAATTGTAGAACAGCCTGTCCCCGGCGACGCTTATGCCATAAATCGCGAGTGGATCGGATGACAGCAGCGCGCCGAGTTTCGTCAAGCGGCTGCCGCCCGGCTCGATGGTGTAGACATCCGGCGGCAGGTGGTTGCCGTTGATGCGGTTGTAACGCAGGAAGATGATCCGTCCGTCCGGCAGCCAGTCGGACATCACATCGATATTCTTCCAGGTGTCATTGGAGAGGCTCAGGCTGTGCTGCCCATCATTGGTCAGGTCGCGCAGGTCGCCGGTCTGTGTATCCCATACCCAGATATCGGGATCCATGAAGAACTGGAAGAAATTCTCCTGGAATGTCAGATACCGGCTGTCCGGCGACCAGCGCACACTTTCGAGGTCGAGCGACGACAGTTCTTCCGGCAGCTCGACGCAGCTTTGCTCGGCTGCGCCCTCGTAGACGCAAAGCGTCTGTTGGATATGCGCGAAGACTTCGCCGCTCGGCGCGAGATATGCCGCGCTTCGAGCCGGTCCCGCCAGCAGTTCAACCTCGGTCGTATCGACCACCTCCAGCGACGAGACATCGAAGGGAGTGGGGGTTGGCGTCCCGGCGGGTGCAACTGGCGCGCCTGCCGTTGCCGTGAGCGCGGTTTCCAGCGCCGCCTGAATCGTTTGGGTCGCGGCGATCTGCGTTGGCGCGATCCGAGTCTGTGCCAGCAGCGCGCCGACGGCGGCGTCGATGGTCGGCTGCGTCAGCGGTTGGTCATCCTGTGCCTGCGCGATCAGCGCCATGCTTGTAACCAGCAGGCACATGATAGCGAACACGCGATACTTAGACATGGTTTCCCCTCAATTGACGTTCGCTCCGGTGAAGAAGCGCTTGAGTGCGCTCCCCGCCGTCGCCTCTCGCAAATAAGCGATATTTTCGCCCGCGAACGGGCGCGGCTGCAAGTTGAAGTAGCTGACCAGCGCGTTGTCGCTGACCACGTTCGGCATTTTGAGGAGTTCCAGCAGCGTCAGGTTGACCGGTGTGCCGGGCAGCATCTTCTCCATCACCCACACTGCCGGGCGCAGCAGCCTGGTCGGCGCGTTGATCAGCAGGCGGCTGGTGTGCATCGCCGCGAAGATGCGCTTCTCGATCTCGCCCAGTGTCAGCACTTCTGGTCCGCCGAGTTCGAATTCGTGCCCAATCGTGCGGTCGTCGTCCAGCGAACGCAGGATCGCCGCGACCACATCGTGAATCGAGATCGGTTGGAACAGCGCCGTGCCGCCGCCCACCAACGGAAATACTACCGGAGTCAGCCGGACGAGCCGGGCGAAAGCGTTAAAGAACTCGTCCTGCGCGCCGAAGATCACCGACGGGCGCAGCGCCGTCCACTTCAGCCCGGAACCGGCGACGTACACCTGCGCGCGCCCTTTGCTGCGCAGAAAGCGCGAGAAGTGATCCGCCGCTGCCCCGTTCTGGCACAGGTTGATGAAGCGCTCGACCCCGGCGGCGCGCGCCGCGTCGACCACGTTCACCGTCCCCTGATAGTTGACACTTTCGTAGGTGGCGCTGCCGCGCTCCATCGGGATTGCCACGGTATGCACGACGGCGGAAACGCCGTCCATGACGGCTTTGAGCGCGGCGCGGTCGCCCACGTCGCCGCGCACGATCTCAATCCGATCTTTGACCTCACCCAGTCGTAACTGTGCCTTGTCCGGGTCGCGCACCAGCGCGCGTACCTGCTTTCCAGCCGCCAGCAGCCGGCGCACGGCGTTATTGCCGACGAATCCTGATGCCCCGGTCACGAGAACCGTCATGATTGACTCCTGTTCAGCAAGCGATTGTTATGTGAACAGTATACCGGCGCGAAGTGAGCCGCCGATTAACCGTCGC
>JADLHH010000606.1 GCA_020848855.1 Anaerolineae bacterium
CATCTGTTTGAAAAACTCTCGCCAGCCGTGAACACACCCCTATAAGGCTCAGTAGTGCTGCAAGATTAAGACACTGCAGTCGGCGTGTGCCCGGCTAGACTTATCGATACCTCAGTAATGATGGGTTGGGCTGTGTACACTGCTCACCCAGCCCTATATACGAGCCTACGTCAAGCAGGCATGGGCAATCTCCACCAGTTGCGGTGAAGCAGGGAAAACTGAACGCCCGCCTAACTCGATCGATCGCGCGGGGCACGCCCGGAGAGCAGCACGTTGATCACCAGCGCCACCATCAACACCGCGCCGCGAATGAAGTCCTTCAGGAACACGTCAATGCTGGCGATATTGTCCAAGCCATTGCGCAGCGTGCCGTAAATCAGCAAACCGATCAGCGTCTGCGGGATGCCGCCGCGCCCGCCGGTCAGCGCCGTGCCGCCCAGCACCACCGCGCCGATGGTGTCGATCAGGTAGCTGGGGATCGACACCGGCTGCGAGCCGCCCAAGCGCCCCGTACTGATGATCCCCGCCAGCCCGGCAGTAAAGCCGCAGATCGTCATCGCCGCGATCAGGCTCAGGTCGGTGTTGACGCCCGCCAGCCGCGCGGCGGGTTTGCTCGCACCCGTCATGTACATATAGCGCCCGAAGCGCGTATAGCGCAGCACGACGTATCCGATCAGCAGCACAATTGCCGCGACGATGATCAGCACGGGGATATCGCCGACGATTGGCGCCGGAATTCTGCCGCTGCCGAGGAAGCTCGCCTGCGGCGGCACGTTGTTATTCACACGCCCTTTGCTGACAAAGTTGTTCAGACCAGCCGCCATCAGGCTCATCGCCAGCGTCACCATGAGCGTCGGGATGCGGAAGCGCGTGCTGACGATACCGTTGATCAACCCCAGCAGTGTTGCCACGCCGATCCCGGCGAGGATCGGCCAGGGTTCCGGCACATCCATGTTCGCGTAGAGCGTGGTCGCGATCGTGCCGGTCAGCCCGGCGACCTCGGCGATACTCAGGTCAATCTCGCCGCACAGCATCACGAAAGTCATGCCCGTTGTGAAGATCGCCAGCGTCGAGATCTGCGCCAGAATATTACGCAGGTTGATCGGGCGGAAGAAGGTGTCGGAAGCTAAGCTGAATAACACCACCAGAGCCAGCAGCGTCCAGACCGGCGCCAGCGCCGTCAGGCGACGAACCCATACATTGGAAGCAGGTGCTATGCGTGACGCGGACGCAATCTTCGGGGTTTCAGTATCGATCTGGGTGCTCATAAAAGCCTCAGTAAGACATCCTTGTTCAAGTCTTTATTTTCCATGTGCGCCACAATCGCGCCGTGTGACATGACGATGACCCGGTCTGAAACCGCGAGAACCGTCTCAGGCTCGGTCGAGATCACCACAACACCGTAGCCTTCGTTGCGGAATTTGCGCAGCACGCCGAGGACTTCGCTTTTCGCGCCGACATCCATGCCGCGCGTTGGCTCGCTCATGATGAAAACTTTCGGCGGGAAGGTCAGCCAGCGAGCAATCGCCACATTTTGCTGGTTGCCGCCGCTCAGCCTGCCGGTGATATATTCGGGGTCGGCGGGATGAGTGCCAACAACATCCAGTACCGGGCGCGAGATTTCCAGCTCCTGCTTCTGGCGCGGAATGAGCCGACCGATACGAAACAGATGCGGCAGAGTCACGTTGCGGAAATTCGGCTGCTCCATCAACAGGCTTTTGCGGCGCGACTCGGTCGCGTAGGCAAGCCCGTGCTGAATGGCATAGCGGGCGGAGAAATTCTGCGGAAACACTCTGCCGTCGACTTTGATCGTGCCGGTGTCATAGCGATAGATGCCGAACAGGGCGCGCGCCAGATCGAAGTGCCCGGAGCCGACTGCACCGTAGATGCCGAGGACTTCGCCTTCATGCACGCTGAAGCTGATATTTTTGAACACGTCGGAGTTGAGATCGGTCACGTCGAGCAGCGTATGTTCTTCAGCCGCGTGCCCGATTGCTGGTGGAAGTGTCGCGTTGATCTCTCGTCCGAGGATCAGCGTCACCAGTTGATGAACATTCGTCTCGGAGCGGTTGAGAGTCGCCACCTTGCGCCCGTCGCGCAGCACCGTTATCCGGTCAGCGACACGCATGACTTCTTCCAGAAAATGTGAGATATAGATAATGCTGCGGTTGCTCTGCCGCAGCGTATCGATCAGTTCGATCAGGCGCTCGATTTCAGCGGTTGAGAGCGCGGAAGTCGGCTCGTCCATGATCAGCACGCGCGCGCCGGACAGGATCACCCGGAGCACTTCGACGACCTGCTGGATGCCGAGGGCATATTTTCCCAGTGGTCGGCGCACGTCGATGCTGCCAAAGCCAAGTTTGGTCAGCTCTTCGTGGGCGATTTGATCCATTCTGCGCCAGTCAATCATGCCGAAGCGGGTGGTCAACTGGCGACCGAGAAACACGTTTTCGGCGACCGAAAGCTCAGGCATGACGCTCAGTTCCTGGTGGATCCTGCCGATGCCACGCGCCAGCGCGTCGTGGGGGGACGTAAGGTGGACTGGCTGCCCGTTGAGCAGGTATTCGCCCTGGTCGCGGGTGTAAATGCCCGCCAGAATACGCATGAGTGTCGACTTGCCCGCGCCGTTTTCGCCCACCAGCGCGTGCGTTTCGCCCTCGCGC
>JADLHH010000607.1 GCA_020848855.1 Anaerolineae bacterium
AACCGGGTGGCGTGGGAGCGCGGCTTCACCGGCGCGGAGCTTCGGGCGGCGCTCGACGCCTACCGCGATATCGACGACGACGCCCTGTTCGACAATCTCGTCTACTTCCTGCGGCGGGTCATCCCGGTCGCCGAAGAGTCGGGCGTGTTCCTCGCCATTCACCCTGACGACCCGCCCTGGTCGATTCTGGGGCTGCCGCGCATCGTCCGCGACGCTGCCACCATCCAGCGCATCTTCGACGCGGTGAACAGCCCGCACAATGGCTTGACCTTCTGCACCGGGTCGCTCGGCACCGCGCCGGAAAACGACCTGCCCGCGATGGCACGCCGGTTCGCCGACCGGATTCACTTCGTCCACCTGCGCAACGTCGCCATCACCGACGACAGAAGCTTCATCGAAGTGGCGCACACCGACCCTGCCGGGCACGTCGATATGCCGGCGGTGGTCGAGGCACTGGTCGATACCGGCTTCGCGGGACCCATCCGCCCCGACCACGGACGGATGATCTGGGGCGAGACCGGGCGCACCGGCTACGGGCTGCACGACCGGGCGCTGGCGTCGATGTATCTGTACGGGCTGTGGCAGGGCATCCGGCGGCAAAAAGGGCAGGCGGATTAGAGTGTGCTACTTTCCCGCCCGATTTTCCCCTCACCCTGCTTGCATCGCAAGCCGTCCTTCTCCCCGCTTGCGTGGGAGAAGGAGTCGGGGATTGAGGGGTATAAAAGTGCATAGCACACTGTAGCAATTCACGGTGCGGTGGCCGCCAGCAGTTCGTTCATGACCGCCTCGCGGTCGATGGCGTGGCACTCGTGGCACGAGGCGCTGTCCTGCCGGCTCACGTCCTGCGTGCAGGCTGACCCCTGCACCATCGGAATCATGTACTGCTCGCCGGTCGCCTTGCCGGTCAGCACCCACGCGCCGTTCACGCGGCGGATGTGGTAGAGCGGCTCGCCGCGCTCGGTGATCAGGATCGTGTCGCCCACCTGCAAATCCACCAGCGGGTTCACATTAGCGAGCGTCATGGCGAGTTCCTCGCTCGACTCAACCACCCGCTCCGGCGGCAGCTCGTCCACCGTGCCGTGACACGTCCGGCATTGGGTATACTGCGCCTCGGCGCGGTTGTTGTACAGCACGCCGTCACCCATCACTTCCTGCTGGGTGTGACAGTCGATGCAGTCGAGTTCGTATTCGCAGCGCGTGAACTGCCCGATCGGCTGGTAGTAGTCGTGCAGGCGCTGCGCCTCGCCGGTCAGCGGCGGGTCTGCGGGCAGGTCGGCGCGCGGGATGAACGTCATCGTCCGCAGGTCGTAGTTACCCCGGTTGTGACAGTGATTGCACTGGGTATACGGGATGGCGGTCGTGAACGTGTGTGTCTGCGAATGCCCTGGCTCGGTTTTCGAGATCGCCGGGTCGCCGCCCGCGTACAGCCCGTCGTCGGCGTACAGCACGTGGCAGGTGGAACAGCCGGTGCTGCGATAGTGGTATTCGGCTTGCAGCGGCTCCGCCGACGTGTGACAGGTCAGGCAGTTGGCGGCGAAATCGTGAACCGCCGGCGGGTCGGTCTCCGCCGGGACGAACGCCTTGAGTTCGGCGACGGCGCGGGCAGCGTACTCAGCTTCGGAATCCGGCTGCAAGCCAAACGCCCGCCGGATCAGCCCAATCGCTCCGGCGTAGGTCGTCATGATGCTGCGGTCGACCATCAGCACCTGCCCGGCGTGACATTCGCCGCAGTACTGCTGGGCATTATCCGCGCTGGCGGGGTTGCGAATCATGCCGGTGTGGGCGGTCGTCTCGTCCACCGCCACGCCGTCGCCGCCGTGACACGATACACAGCCGAATTCGGCAGTCGAATGGGAGGAGCTGATCGGCTCGATGCCCTGGTGACAGGTCAGGCAGCGCTCGGTCTGCCCGGTGCGCAGCGGCGTGAGGTTGACAATCGCCGGGTGACTCACCTGCACCAGCGTGACCATCAGGACGAGCGCCGCGCCAAACCCGGCAACGGAAATGACGGCGAACGACGCCCGTCCCCTTTCTGAACGAAACCGCCGGAACATTACGCCTTCGCTGAAGTGGAATTTTCGGTGATCTGAGCCTGCCGGTGGAGGCGGTCGCGCAGCACGCTGCGCATCAGTTCAAGCGCCTGGATCACGCGCGCATCCGCCAGCTCGTAATACACCGCCGGACCGTCGCGGCGAGTCGTGACCAAGCCGCGCTCGCGCAGCACCTTGAGATGGCGCGAAACCGTCGGCTGCGGCAGGTCAAGCTCGTCTGCAAGATCGCTGACATAGCGCGAGCCGCTGCTCAGCGCGTAGAAGATCATCAACCGGATCGGACTCCCCAGCGCGTCGCAGACCTGCTCGTGAACCAGGTGGAGTTCCTGGACCAGTTCGTCATCCATCAGCACGCCCTCTCGTTTATCTATTCACATTCTCGAATAAGCAGCATACACCCAAACAGGGTGGTTCGGCATCAATTGCTGCTGCCGTTCATCATATCCGATCCCGCCGTCCATGCCGGAGTCAATTGTGACAAAATGCACTAGTGAAAGGTGACGCCGCGTACTACTCCATCCCGGCACGGCGCTCTAATCTATGGATGTTGGTATATGCGCTTATGCGCATACAGAGAAGGATGAACGTGCCCCCCTGTCATATCCCGGCGAATGAGCGCCCCACCCCGCTTCAACCAGACAAAGGCTGACTGATGATCTCGCAAACGCTCGCCCAGGAAATTTCGGTGATGGAAGCCGACCTCTGCTCGGCATTTGCTGATCCAACCCGCATCCTCATGCTGTACACGCTCCACGAGCAGCCCCGCAACGTCGGCGAGTTGGCGAACGACCTGCAGATTTCGCAGTCGGCGGCGTCGCGCCATCTCAAGGTGCTGCGCGAGCGTGGCTTGGTGTTCACCGAACGGCAGGGGACGAATATCGAATACCGCCTCGCCGACCCGCGCCTGATCGAAGCGCTCGATCTGCTGCGGCTGATCATGCGCGACCGAATCGTCCACCGCGCGAGTTTGATGGAAGTCGCCGCGCCCTGAACAGCGGCTTAATTGCGTCAAGATTTCTTTTGCAGGAGGACTTCATGCTTGGTAAACGTACACCGCTGATCGGGCTGCTGGGCGGGCTGCTGCTGCTGGTCAGCCTCGTCCTGTGGGCGCCGGCGGTCAATGCCCAGTGCGGCTCGGAAACATCGTCCTGTAAGAACTGCCACGAGGTGCAGGGGCAGGACTCGGTCAACAACGACGGCACCGGCTGGCACGAATCGCACGCCTTCGGCGATTTCTGCTATATCTGCCACGCCGGTAATCTTCAGGCGACCAGCGCCGACGCCGCCCACGAAGGCATGGTTCCGCCCATGTCCGACATCAAGGCAGCGTGCCAGTCCTGCCACCCCGGCGACCTTGAGGAGCGCGCCGCCGTCTACACGGCGATCCTCGGCGTCGATATGGGCACGGGCAATGAGGCGCTCGCCACGCTGGCGACCACCCCGATTGGCGAGGAAGCCGCCCCGCCAGCCGAAGAACCTGCCGAATCGGTCGAGGCTGCCGCCCCGGTCGCGGAACCACCGGCGGCGGAATCAGCCGCTTCGGCAGACTGCGCGCCGGTCGATACGCAGCTCGCGGTCGACGACCCGAACGTGGTCGATTACGTCGCCCACTATAACCAGGTCGTGCTGGGCGAATCCCCCGTCAACTGGGGCGATGTCGCCCTGATCGCCATCATCGCGCTGGTCGTCCTCGGCGGCGGCGGCTTCGTCCTGTTCAACGAAACGCGGCTGCACCGCGTCTCGACGCAGACGACCCCCATCGAAGGCGAATACCCGGCGGACGTGGTCGAAATGCTGCCCGCCCTGACCAACCTGAAACCGCAGACGCGCAAATCGCTGAAGAACATCCTGAGCCGCCCTGAAAAATCCGACAGGCTGCTGGGTCTGATCGACGCCGCCGTGTCGAAAGACGACACAGAGGAGTGAGCACAATGAACCGCATCGTGAGCTACATCCGCCGGGATGAGTGGTCGCCTTATGTCGCCGGGGTGCTGCTGGGAATCGTCGGCATTCTCGCCGTGTGGCTGAGCAGCAGCACGCTCGGCGCATCCGGCGCGTTCGAGAACCTGGCGGGCATCATCGGCACGGCGGTCGCGCCGTCGCTGTTCGACAACATTTACTTCAACTTCATCATGCCGCCGGAGATCACCTGGAGCGTCATCCTGCTGGTCGGAATTTTCTTCGGCGGGATGCTCGGCGCGGCGACCAGCGGCACGCTCAAGTGGGGCAAGCAAGACGCTGCCAACAGCGACTCGCAGTGGAGAAGCATCTTCGGACCGCAGGTATGGAAGCGCTGGGCGCTGGCATTCGTCGGCGCGATTATTCTGGAATACGCCGCCGGGATCGCCGGGGGCTGTACCAGCGGCTTAGCCATCTCCGGCGGAATGCTGCTCGCGCCGTCGGCGTTCCTGTTCATCGCCGGCATGTTCGCCTCCGGCATCATCACCGCGCTGATCATCTACCGCAAGAGGTATTAACATGACCGACATCATCACCCCCCTGATCCTGGGCGTCGCGTTCGGCTTCGCGCTCAACAAAGCCGGGCTGACCAAGTATCACAAGATCGTCAACGTCTTCCGGCTGACCGACCTCGCCGTGCTCAAGTTCATGATGACCGCGCTGGTGGTCTCGATGAGCGGTTTGTATCTGCTGCGCAGCCTGGGGCTGGTCACCTTCCCCAACGTCCCGGCGACCTACGTGGTCGGCAACGTCGTCGGCGGGCTGATCTTTGGCGTCGGCATGGCGCTGACCG
>JADLHH010000608.1 GCA_020848855.1 Anaerolineae bacterium
AGACAGACGCTCCAGCCGTTCCTGTCCCGCGCCGACAAAGGCTGCATCGTCCTGTGCCGCACGTCGAACCCCGGCGACGACGAATATCAGGATTTGCTGGTCGATGGCAAGCCGCTGTGGCAGATCGTCGCCGCTCGCGTTCACGACGAATGGAATGCCAACGCCAACTGTATGTTGGTGGTCGGCGCAACCCAGCCGGAAGCGCTGCGTGAGGTGCGCGCCATTGTCGGCGACATGACTGTCCTCGTGCCAGGGGTTGGGGCGCAGGGCGGCAGCGTGCGGGATGCCGTCACCGCCGGCATCAACCGGCACGGCAAAGGCTTGATCGTCAATGCCTCGCGTTCGGTCATCTTTGCCGATGATCCAGCATCCGAAGCGCGCGCACTCCGCGACGAAATCAACCGCTGGCGCTAATTTGTCTCGCACCCCAATGGTGATTTGTAGGGGCGTAACATGTTACGCCCCTCTTTTTCATTTCCGCTTGGCGTCCTGGCGGTTCAGATAATCACGTATCTAGCCGGAACGGATTGAAATCGGTGTTGTAGTCGTAGAAATCCTCGTGCTCGGCGGCTTTCAGCCGGTGGATCACCGCCAGCGTAATCGGCGTCATGATCACTTCGATTCCGACCTTGAGCACGTAATTCGTGACGATCAACGACGCCATCAATTCTGGCGGGAAGACGCCCAGCGCTGTCGCAATCGTGATGAACGTGATCGAGTCGATCCCCTCGCCCACCAGCGTGCTGCCAATCGTGCGCAACCACACCCAGCGCCCGCGCGTCAGGATTTTCATCCGCGCCAGCACGTAGCTGTTGCTGAACTCGCCCATGAAATACGCCGCCAGGCTGGCGACCACCAGCCCGCTGATCCCGCCCAGCACGGCGTCATACGCGCCCTGCCCAACGCTCTGCTGCCAGAAGGCTTCCCCCGGCAGCACGCCCGCCAGCCACACGAACGCGCCCATCAGCGCCGTCGCGAAGAAGCCGCTCCAGATCACGCGCCGCGAGCGCCGGTAGCCGTAGATTTCCGTCAGGATATCCCCGAAGATGTACGAAATCGGGAATACCAGCGTCCCGGCATCGAAAACCAGCGCCAGCGGACCGATGCTCACGCCCAGATCGATGATCTTGGCGCTGCTCAACAGGTTGCTGAGCAGCAGCACCGTCACGAACAGCACCATGATCAGATCGAAATACTTGAAATGCTTGTGTTCCTGCTGCATATCGCTCGTCGCATCTGTCTTTTCGGGAAACGGCTCTATTCTCTCACCTGTGGTAGAATTCGACAATAACGGCTTGCTGAATTTCACGGATAGCCCATGAACCCGACGCGCCAGTACGACCTCGATTTTCGCAAAGAAGAAGTCGAATACATCATGCGGCGCATCGGTGGCGCAGCCTCGACCTCGCTGGTCGGCATCGGCAGCGTCGGCAAGTCCAATCTGCTTCAGCACCTCTCCGACCCGAACGTCCATGCCCATTACCTCGGCGCGGACGCCAAAATCAAGACCATCATCATCGACGCCAACATGCTCGGACCGCTGCCCGCCGACGCCGACGACCCCATGCGCTGCTGGGCGGGCTACGAATTGATGATGCACCGCATGTTTCTGGCGTTCTACCCGTTCGACATGCTCTCAGAGAGCGAAGCCAGCCGCTTCTACGAGACTTATCTCGCCCTGCAGAACGGCGCGAACCCACTCTATACCTACATGGCGCTGCGCTACTTCGAGGTCGGCTTGCAGTTCTTCATCCGCGAAGGCTACAAGATCGTCTTCATGTTCGACGAGTTCGAAGAAATGCTGCGCCAGCTTCCGGTCAAGTTCTACCAGACCCTGCGCGGCATCCGCGACGCCAGCAAGCGTAATCTCGTCTATCTCACCTTCACCCGGTCGCCGCTCCCGGCGCTGATCGAGCGTTACGACATTTCGGCTCTGGATATCGAGCCGTTCGCTGAGCTGTTCACCGACAACGTCGCCTACGTGGGACCTTACAACGACAAAGATGCGCGCAAGATGTACGACGAGCTGACGACCCGCCGCCAAAAAACGTACCCGCCCGCCGTTCGCGACCTGCTGCTGGAAACGACCGGACGCTATGCCGGGCTGCTGCGCGCCGGGTTCGCTTCGCTCGAAGACCTCGGCAGTCTCGATCAGATCACGACGGTCGACGCGCTCGCCGAAACGCTGGCGGCGCGCATCCCGATCCGCACCGAATGTAAAACCATCTGGACGAGCCTCAACCGTTCCGAGCAGTACGTCCTCAAAGCCGTCGCCCGCCTGACGCCCTACAACGTCAGCGCCGAGACCGAGCAGGCGGTCACCATGCTCGTACAGAAGCGCCTGCTGCGGCTGGACAAGAACCAGCAGCGGCTCGAAATTCAGCCGCCCGTCTTCCGCGTCTTCGTCAGCACCAACCCCGACCCGTCATGAGCGACGGTTATCTCATCCCGGCACAGCAGCAACGGGTGACGACCGCCGTTTCGAATTCGCGCTTCATCACCACCATCGGGCGCGTCACGTCGGTTGACGAGGCGAAAGCATTCCTTGCCGCCGCCCGCGCCGAGATGCCCGACGCCAACCACCACGTCTATGCCTACCGCGTCGGCTACGGCAATTCGGTTATCGAAGGCATGAGCGACGACGGCGAGCCGTCCGGCACGTCAGGACCGCCGGTGCTGGCGGTGCCGCGCGGCTCCGGCATCGGCGACGTGATCGTCGTCGTCACCCGCTACTTTGGCGGCACGAAGCTCGGCACGGGTGGACTCGTCCGCGCCTATGGCGACGCCGCCCGCGTCGGGCTGGAGTCGCTGCCCACCGAGCGCAAGATCGACAAACAGGTCGTCGGCATTGAAATCCCCTACCACCATTTCGAACAGGTTAAGCGTCTGGTCGCCCGGTTCGACGGCTCAATTGACGACGAAACTTTCGCCGGAGACATCACCATCCTCGCCTCGTTCCCGGTCGATCAGATCGATAGCTTCAGCGCCGCATTAGTTGAGCTGACCGCCGGCAGCGTGCAGCCGGTTCTCCTGTAGTCCGCTTTCCATTCTCGCTCAAAACGTGTAGAACTGTAAGCCAGTCCGATTTGCATTGATGGTGGAAAGGCGGCTTTCCTATGTTCAGGTCACTGCTTGATGTCCCCAATGATCAGATATCGCTCGAAAAGCGTCTTCAAAACCTCGGCACGCCCGGCTTGATTGTGGTGACGCTGATTGTCCTGGCTATCCTCGTCGCCGTCGCGCCATCCGTGAATCAGTGGGCGACCACGACCGAAAAATGGTGGGGATTCGTGTCGACCGCTTTCACCGTCGTCGGCGGCACAGTCGGCTTGTGGTTCGTCTGGCTGAAATTCATCCGGGCGCGCGAATTCGCCCCCAGGCTCGACGTGGCGCTCACGGCGGGCAAGAGCTTCCTCACCGACGCCGACGGGATGCTGCACTGGTGCGGCGTCCGCATGGAAAACAAGGGCGCGGTTTCGGTGGACTACGAAATCGAGGTCTTGCCGCTCCTGCATCTTGGCAGCGCCAGCAGCCCTGGCACAGTGCTGCAGCCGCTCGCGCCCGCCGCCACCGGCAGCACGCCTAAAGTCGATGTCGGCGGTTCCGCTTACGAGCATTTCATCACCGCTGTTCCGCTCAGCAATGCGCAGGCGGTGACGTTTCAGGTGAAAGTGAAACAGGGACAGTACGTATGGCGCGGCTGTATCACCCAGTCGAATCTGAAGGAGCCACCCAAATAACGTTGATCTAGTTGGGCGAGGCAGCGCCTCGCCCAACTACAAGCACCTCTTGGCGTAGGCGAACTGAAGGTTCGCCCTTGGCGTCTTGGCGGTTCATGATCTTTCGATGGTTTTCGGGGCGATCCTACTGCGGCGGCGCGACGTTGTACGTACACGACGCATACGACCCGCCCAGCACCACCCGGAAATCAACCGTCCGGTTTGGGTCAGGCTCGCTCACGATGTCCGCTTCAGGCACGCGCAGCACGGCAGCCAACGCCGACAGGCTGCTGCCTTTGCCGCGTCCGGTGTAATCGTGAATCATCGTACGCGGCTGGTAAGCCGGAGCATCGCTGCCGATGGTCGCCACGAAACCTTCCCGTGCCAGCCGATCCGCCGCCACCCGCGCCATCGAGCGCAGCCCCGTGCCGTTGATGACTTCGACGCGCGCGTGCTCACGCACCAGTTGGTTCGCCGTCGGCGGCTGGATCATCTTCAGTTCGAGCGCGCGAATCGCCTCGCGCTGCGGCGTCAGCACGCTGGAGCCTTCCGGCGACAGCCAGGGCTGTGTCTCGGTGTACTGCCGAAAGGTGTACGACGCGATCCGGCTCGAATCCAGCGAGAGCGCCAGCGGCACGAGGTCGAGCAGATCGCCAAGCTGGATATCGGTCTCGACCGTTTCCAGCACCTGCGGATAGATGTCCGAAAGCTGGTCGATCAGGTTCAGCCCGACTACCCGCTGCCACAGCGCCTTCAGCAGCGCCTGATGCCGCCGCCCCCGGTCGAAATCGCTGCTGGTGCGGCGGCTGCGCGCGTACCACAGCGCCAGATCGCCGTCCATCTCGTGCAGCCCGATTGGCAGCGTGAACAGTTCCCAGTTGTCCTCAACTGCCGGATCGAGGTCAGGTTCTTTGAGCCGCCAATCCTGAATGGCGCAGTCCACCGAAATCTCGATGCCGCCCAACGCATCCACGATCTGCCGGAAGTCGTTGAAATCGACCCGCGCATAGTGGTCGATTTCCAGCCCCAGATTGTAGCGAATCGTCTCCGCCAGCAGCGCGAAGCCGCCCGTGCCGTCGTGCTCGCCATAGCCATATGCGCTGTTGATCCGGTAGACCTCGTGACCGGGGATGTACACGTACAGGTCGCGCGGGATCGACAGCATCGCCACCGAGCCGGCGCTCCGGTTGACCGACACGATCACCATCACGTCGGTGCGCCCGGCATTGACCGGATTGGTCGTGTCGCTGCCCAGCAGCAGAAAATTCTCGATGTCGTAGCCGTTTGTGTCGAGCATTGGCATGGGTTCGGGCACGGCATCGGGGTCGGCAATCGTGAAGCCGGGTTCCTGCGCCCACACCGGCAGCGTCAGAGCCATCAGCATCACGAGCGAAAGGATGCAGGGGCGCAGCACCCTGAG
>JADLHH010000609.1 GCA_020848855.1 Anaerolineae bacterium
CGCGTGATCGCCGCGCTGCGCTCGACCCCACCGCTCCGCATCATCTGGTCGTTCTTCCTGCTCACGCTTGGCTCGGCAATCTTCGCGCTCTCGGTGGTCGTGTTTCAGGCACCTTTCGAAATCGCCCCCGGCGGCATCACGGGCATCGCCATCATCCTCAATCACCTGCTCGGCACGCCCATCGGCTTGGTGATTCTGCTTGGCAACATCCCCATCCAAATTCTCGCCTACCGCATGTTGGGCGGCTGGAAAGTCATCGTCGCCACCATTTACGCCGTCGCGCTGGAGTCCTTCCTGATCGACGTGCTGCCCGCTATTCCGCCCATCAGCAACGACCGCTTCCTCAACGCCGTCTTCGGCGGCATCATCGGTGGCATCGGCGCGGCACTCGTGCTTCGCGCAGGCGGCACGCTTGGCGGCAGCGCCACGCTGGGGCGCATCTTGCAGGCGCGGTACGGCATTCCGCTCAGCAGCAGCACGCTCTACACCGACGGACTCGTCGTCCTCGCGGCGGGGCTAGCCTTCGGCTTGGAAGGCACGCTCTACGCCATCATCGCCCTGTTCGTCGGCGGCGCAGTTACGGATTACGCGCTCGAAGGTCCCAGCGTCATCCGCACCGCTGTCATCATCACCGACCACCCGCAGGAAGTCGCCGCGAAAGTCATTGCCGAACTGGGGCGCGGCGCGACTTCGTGGGAAGCCAAAGGCATGTTCACCGACCAGCCGCACACTGTGTTGTACGTCACCGTCGGGCGTTCGCAAGTCAACGCGCTCAAGCGCGTCGTCACCACCGCCGACCCCGCCGCCTTCCTCGTCATCGGGCAGGGGCACGCCGCCTACGGCGAAGGCTTCCGCGAAATCCGCGCCGACTGAGCAAGCGCACGGGGGCAAAATTACATGTATTGCCCTTCCTTGAAGCGTTCAGCCCCTTTCCGCGTCAGGTCGGTGAGTTCGGCAAACAGAGCGTCGTCCACCGCTGTGAAATTGAAACAGGACTTGCCCTGCATCCGCTTTTTAAGTTCTGGCGAAATCCCGTCGAGCAAATCCGGGAACCAGTAGACCGGCATCAGGTGGAAACTGACGTAATGCTTCTTGATTTGTACCGCGCCGAAGAAAATTTCCTTCTGGTACGCCTCGGAGAATGGCGTGTTCAGATAATAATGGTCTGGCTCATCCGTTTTTACGCGCAGTGCTGGCTCGTATGCCGCTAAAATCGGCTTTAACCGGGCGAAAATGCCGTCGAAATCAGCTTTACCTGCCATAATCTCTCCCCTGTCGTCATGACGCCTGACACTATATGTTGAATCAAAGCGTAAATCGGCTAAACACGGAGCATCCCGCCATGTATACCCTTCCGCTTGAAGCGTTCCAGCAGGCACGCGAACGGATTCGCCCTTACGTCCGCCACACCCCTGTCGCGCCTGCGCCGCACCTCACCGCCGACGTGCCCGCGCATCTGCGCCTCAAGCTCGAAAATTTGCAGGTCGCCGGGTCTTTCAAATCGCGCGGCGCGTTCAACACCCTGCTCCAACTGGACGAGAAGGCGCGGCAGCGCGGCATTGTCGCCGCTTCCGGCGGCAATCACGGCGTCGCGGTCGCCTATGCCGCCTACACGCTCGGCATCCCCGCGACCATTTTTCTGCCCGCCGCGTCCACGCCCGACCGTATCGCCCGTGTCAAACGCTGGACGGACGATGTGCAGCTTGTCGGCGCGGTCTGGGACGAAGCGCACGCGGCAGCGACCGAATATGCGGCAGAGCGCGGCTTGCCCTATGTCCACCCCTTCGACGCGGACGGCACGATTGCGGGGCAGGGCACGCTGGGGCGGGAACTGTTCGACGACCTGCCCGAAATCGACTGCGTGCTGATCGCCATTGGCGGCGGCGGCTTAATCGGCGGCATGGCGGCAGCCATCAAGCAGACCAAGCCGAGCGTGCAGGTCATCGGCGTCGAACCCACTGGCGCGCCCTCGCTCCTGCACAGCGTCAGCGCGGGGCACGTCGAGCCGCTGCCGCAGGTCGTCACCATTGCCGAAACCCTCGCCCCGCGCAGCGTCAGCACGCGCACGCTCGAACTGGCGCAGCGGTATGTTGACCGCATCGTGCTCGTCGAAGACGGCGCGATGATCGACTCGATGCGCTGGCTCTGGCAGCACTACAATCAGTTGGTCGAACCGTCCGGCGTCGCGGTCATCGCCGCGCTGCCCCAGCTTGACCTCAGCGCCTACCGCTGCCCTGTCGCCCTCATCTGCGGCGGCAACGCGGCGGCGGACAGCGTGTTCGACACCTACACCGATGCGGCGCGTAAAAAAGGTTCGCTGGCGTAGGCACTTTTCTGCGACAACCTGCGACTAAAGCTTAAGCTTTCAGGGCATTGCGCCCCGCAAAAGCAGGCGTACAGTCTTAAATACGCTGTCGTGCCATTCAATCCATTCGCAATAAGGAGCACCACATGGAATACCGGGCAGTGTTCATTTTGCTCGCCCTGTTCGCGCTTATTTTCCCATTCGTCGCCAGCACCCCGCAGGCACAACCCCCTGCGGCGCAACCAACGAGCATCGCCACCGGGGTCATCAGCCCGAATGACCCGCCCGCTGCCACCGCCGAAGCGCTCGAAGCGACGCCAACCCCTGCGCCAACCAGCGAAATCACGTTAGCAGTCACCGCCGAGATGACCGAAACGGCAACTGCCGCGCCCACAACCGAAGCTACAACGGAAACAACCCCTGAAGCAGCAGGCGATGCGCGTTTTCCCAGCCAGCTCCTCACGGGCGACGCGACGCACGGGC
>JADLHH010000610.1 GCA_020848855.1 Anaerolineae bacterium
CGTGTAATCCCAGCGGGAGGCGTGCGGAAACCGGAAACAGGCTGCGCCTTCCACCGGTATCCACGTGGCGACCGGACCAACCTTTGTCCGGGCACGTCCCTTCATCTCGACCTTCAGCGTATCCATCGCCGGGGGACCGAGACCGTAGCGCGCTTCGATGGCATGGCGCAGCAGATTTTTGCTATCCTGGTCTCCGCGCGCCAGCATGAGAACCGGCATGGTTGCCTTCCATCCTACGAAGAATATATCTTAAGTCTATCAATATTCTGAGCGAAACCCAAGCACTTATGCATTAAGGTGAGAGATTTTGTACGATATTCATTAATTGAATGTTAACTTTATTTCGCCTCATCTGTACATGCGCTGCGCCGAAAAGGATCGATGATTTCGCGCCATTACAACAAAGACACCGCCCCCGGAGCGTGAGGAGCGGTGTCGCCTCGTGAGACACGATCGGGACTCAAGGCGTGATCCACGATCGTGCGGTTGTGTTCTGTCTGCGCGCAGTGCCACAAACAGACATCGATCTTATGACGGCGGCGAGGCGAAAAACAGTGGCTTAATTCCCCGCATTCAATGACATTCCGCACCGCCGGCGGATGAGAATCAGGAGAGAGTCGCCCGATTCCGCTTGCATTCACCGAGGATATTCATAACATAATTCATTAAGGAAAAATCGGAAAGAGGACAGGTATCATGCCTTACGACCGTCTGAGTGAACTACCGGACAGCGTGCGCGACCACCTGCCGAAGCACGCGCAGGCGATTTATAAAGAGGCATTCAACAGCGCGTGGGATCAGTACAAAGACGCGGACAAGCGCCGGGGCGACGCCACCCGCGAGGAGATCGCCCACAAGGTCGCGTGGAGCGCCGTCAAGGATGTGTACGAAAAAGACGAGACTAGCGGCGACTGGAAGAAGAAGTAGGCATTTTGCTGGGACGGGGTAGGGGCGAGGGTGTGAATCAGTGTTTACACCCTCGCCCTCAGTACGCTACGATTTTCGCTCCAGAACCACCACCGGAATGTCGCGCCTGGTCTTCGCCTGGTAGCTGTCGTAAGGCGGGTAGACCGCCGTCATGAGTGCCCACAGGCGCGGCTTTTCGTCCGGCGCTGCCGTGCGGGCGACCGCCGCGAACTTCTCCGCGCCGATCTGCACCTCGACTTCGGGATTTGCATCCAGATTCAGATACCACGCCGGGTGTTTGGAATGTCCGCCGCGCGACGCCACGATGATGATATTGTCGCCATCTTGCCCGTAGATCAGCGCGGTGCGCCGGAGCAGCCCGGATTTGCGCCCGCGTGTGGTCAGCAGCAGGGCAGGGTAGCCGCGCCACGTGTGACCCTTCTCGCCGTTGGTTTCCACGTAATCGCGGATGTGCTGGGCGACCCAGCCCGCCGGGCTATCGTGAATGACATCCTGCTCGCTCATCGCGTCCTCCAAACAAACAGGGCGACTTACTTGCCGCCCCGCTTTCTCTCAGTCCTTGTTCTTACTCAGCACGCGGTACTCAGCACTGTTTTTAGTACACCGGCATCGATTCATCGACGCTGCGCGCCCAGCCGATGATGCCGCCCGACATGTTCACCAGATTGTCGGCGCTGTAGCCCAGCTTACGCAGGCTCCTGATAATATCGTTGCTGCGCGCGCCGGAACGGCAGTAGACAATCACTTCGCGGTCGCGCGGGATTCCGCGGATCACCGTGTCGTCGACTTGCTTGCGCCCCGCCTGAATCTCGTCCACGGCGATCTGAATCTGCGGCTTGGGGATGAACGTCACCGGCGCGACAGCGTCCAGCGTGGCGATCTCCCATTCTTCCGGGTTGCGCACGTCCAGCAGGAACAGGTCGTCGCCGTTGTCGATGCGCTGCTTGAGCGCCAGCGCGTCGATCTGCGGGATCGGCTTACTGGCTTCGTCTACGTACCCATTTGCATGACCGTTCTGCGCTGCCTTGTCGGGTACATGGTCATGCGCCGGCACGCCGCAGAACTGCTCGTAGTCGATCAGTTCGACCTGCTCGTGCGGGATGCCGCATACCGGGCAGTTCGGGTTCTTGCGGATGCGGATGGTCGTGAAGCTCATCTCCAGCGCGTCATACAACAGCATTCGCCCGACCATCGGGTCGCCGATGCCGGTAATCAGCTTGATTGCCTCGGTCGCCTGCATCGTGCCAATCGTGCCGGGCAGCACGCCCAGCACGCCCGCCTCGGCGCAGTTCGGAACCAGACCGGGCGGCGGCGGCTCCGGGAACATGCAGCGGTAGCACGGACCCTCTTTAGCGTAGAACACGCTTAACTGCCCCTCGAAGCGCAGGATGCTGCCGTACACGTTCGGCTTGCCCAGCTTGACGCAGGCGTCGTTGACCAGGTAGCGCGTCGGGAAATTGTCCGTGCCGTCGATGATCACGTCGTAAGGGGCGAGGATTTGCAGCGCGTTTTCGGACGTGAGCGGCACTTCGTACTTGTCGATTTGCACCGTTGGGTTGATGTCGCGGATGCGGCGCGCCGCGCTCTCGATCTTGCTGATGCCGATGCTGCTCTGCCCGTGAATCACCTGGCGCTGAAGATTGGTCTCGTCCACCACGTCGTAATCGACCAATCCGATGCGACCGAGTCCCGCCGCCGCCAGATACAGCGCCAGCGGGCTGCCCAGCCCGCCCGTGCCGATCAACAGCACGCTCGCCGCCTTGAGCCGGCGCTGTCCTTCCATCCCGAATTCCGGCATGATCAGGTGGCGACCATAACGCCGGATTTCGTCATTTGTCAGTTCGCTTAATTCCTGTACGACCGCTTGCATCTGTTTTTCCTTCGTGTATTCACTCGCTGTGTTTACGTACAGCCTTGCGCCGAAGCCTACCGAACCCCAAGCTGCTGCTGCAGCTTGTTCGCCTCGGCGACGCCGTTGTTAACCGCCAACGTCGCGCCGCGCCCGTCGAGCACGAACGTGGTCGGAACCGAGAGCACGCCCCAGCGCTGCGCCGCGTCAGGCTGCTCGGTCGCGTCCACCCGGACGATCTGCACCGCTTCGCCAAGCTGCGCCTTCAGCCGTTCGAGCGCCGGCGTCTGCTGCGTTTTGCACGGCGCGCACATCGGCGTCGTGAAATACAGCACCGTCGCCACGCCGGGCTTCAGTCCCGCCAGCAGCGGGTCGCAGGGGGCGGCGGCGCACGCGCGCCGGATTTGCCAGGCGATCACCAGCCGGTAGGCGACGACTCCAACGGCGAGCAGGACGAGGGCAGCGATCAGGCGTTCAATCATCATTTTACTCCGTGATCGGGGCGTGGACGAAGCCGGGTATGCCCAACCGGTTCAACTGGTAGTACACCCAGCAGCCCGCGCAGAAGTTGACCCAGAAATTCAGGTTCGCCAGCGCGATCACGATCCACACCAGCACCCACGCCAGCGCCGCCGC
>JADLHH010000611.1 GCA_020848855.1 Anaerolineae bacterium
ATCAGCACTTTCATCAATATCTACGTGATGCCGCGCAACCTCGACTATGTGACCGGAGCCGACGGCGGCTTCAAGCTGGGCGAGAAGCAGGTGCGCCAGCCGGATGTCGCCTTTATCTCGAAGGAGCGCGTGCCCAAGCTGCCAAGGCGCTTCGGCATCGCCCCTGATCTGGCGGTCGAAGTCGTCTCGTCGGACGAAGACATCTTCAAGAAAGCCCGCGAATACCTCGACGCCGGGACGCATCTCGTCTGGGCGGTCTACACCGACGAAAAGACCGTTTACGTCTTCCAGCTAGACAGCGACGGCAGCGTCCGAAGCAAGCCCTTCGACATCAACGCCACGCTCGACGGCGGCGACGTGCTGCCCGGCTTCACGCTCCCGGTCAGAGACATCTTCCCCGGCTAAGCGCGCCTGCCTGTCAAATTGACGTTATGCGGCGCATCAGCCGCCGTCCACATACCAGATGCCCCGGTCGCCCGACTGCGGACCGATCAACAAGCCCACCATCGTCGGAGAACAATCGGTGAACGGCTTAGACAGCACCCCCAAGCCGAAAATCACCCGATGCGTGCTGCCGCTGTACCCCATGTCGAAATCGAGGAAAACAGCCTGCTCCCGGGTACGCCCAACGAGATTGACCAGCACCTGCCGGTCTTCCGAAAGCAGCGAGCCGCTCAGCGAGCCGTCGCCGTCCACCCGCAGCGTGATGTTCCCGGTCAGCACCATGCCCTGCGTCGGTCCCTGAAACACCCGCGCCTGGAATCCGCGAACCGTGCAGTAGATGCTGGCGCTGGCGGTCGCCGGGGCAAACAGCGCCGCTCCCAGCAGCGCCGCGAGCGCGAACAGGCAGAAAACGCGCGCCCGCATCCTGCGGCGGTGTATCGGTAATGGCTGTTCCAGCACGGCGGCATCCCTTCGCATCCTGATATCGTCAAGCGGTGATCGTCACCCCAGACAGACTTATAGATTATCTGCCGATTTCCCGCAACTCGATACCGAACGCCACGCCGATTATTTCACGATCAGGATGGGCTTGCGGGCTTGGTGTACTGCGCCTCGACCGTCAGCGCGATGCCGCCGCGCACCGCGAACGCGCCGACGACTTCGCAGAAATGCGGCTCCAGCGCCGCCACCAGATCGTCAAGAATCTGGTTGGTGACGTGCTCGTGAAACACGCCCTCGTTGCGATACGACCACAGGTACAGCTTGAGCGACTTCGACTCGACGATCTTCTGATCCGGGACATAGCGAATCGTGATGGTGGCGAAATCCGGCTGTCCGGTCATCGGGCAAACGCAGGTGAATTCCGGGCAGTCCAGCCTGACGGTGTAGCGCCGCTCCGGGTGCGTATTGGGAAACGTCTCCAGCTTGCGCACGGGCTGGCGGACTTCGTGCCCCAGCAGCGTGAGTCCTTCCGTCAGGGGATTGGCTTCGTTTCGACTTTCGTCCATACTCTTTCCTCGTGAAATCGTGCGTTCATTATGCCGTCGACGGCGAAGGATTGACAGGATGACTCTGGTTTACGTGGCGGGGCCGCTGTTCAACACCCACGAGCGCCGCTATCTGGACGAAATCGCCGCCGTGCTGGAAGGCGCGGGCTATACGACCTACCTGCCGCACCGCGACGCCGGCGTGATCGACCTGTCGATTCCCGGCGAGCGCGAGCGGGTGTTTCAGGCTGACCTCGACGCGCTGAACGCCTGCGATTTCTGCGTCGCGCTGCTGACCGGCGCGGATCACGACTCCGGCACAAGCCTCGAACTCGGCTATCTGTTCGCGCAGGGCAAGCCGTGTTTCGGCATCACCGACGATGTGCGCCGGATGAACAACATGATCTGGGGCGTGTGCGGGCGAGGCGCAGCCATTGTCGCGCGCATCGACGATCTGCTGCCGCTAATCCGGCGGAGTTTCGACGCAGGCTAATCGCCGGAACGAGGGTTGTACGTCCGCGCGGGGAAGTCCAGCGTAGCGAAGTAATCATCGACCGTCTCGGAGCGGCGAATCCGCTCGACCGATCCGTCAGCGCGGAGCAGCAGTTCCTGCGGGCGCAGCCGACCGTTGTAATTGAAGCCCATCGCGTGCCCGTGCGCCCCGGTATCATGGATGACGAGCAGATCGCCGATTTCGGCGCGCGGCAGGTCGCGCTGGATGGCAAATTTGTCGTTGTTCTCACACAGCGCCCCGACGATATCGACCGTTTCGACGCGGTCGCGCCTGCCCAGCACGTCGACGTGATGATACGCGCCGTAGATCGCCGGGCGCATCAGCGCCGACATGCTGGCATCCACGCCGACGTAGGTGCGGTAGCTCGCCTTGCGGTTGATCACGCGGGTGACGAGCGCGCCGTGCGCCCCGGTCACAAAGCGCCCGCTCTCCATGTACAGCTTCGGCGCGTCCCCGTGATCGGCTTGGAACTGCCGCAGCAGCGCGGCAGCAGCGCGCCCCAGCGCCGCGACATCCAGCGGCGTGTCGTCCGGGCGATAGGGAATCCCCAGCCCGCCGCCGATATTGATGAATTCAAAGTCGATGTTCAGCTCCCGCGCCAGCCACTCGACCCGTTCCAGCAGCATCCGGGTCGTTTCGACCATGTAGCGGTAGTCGCGCTCGTTGGAGACCAGCATCGTGTGCAGCCCGAAGCGCCGCGCGCCGAGGTCGCGCGCCCTGCGGTACGCATCCAGCAGTTGATCGTCAGGGACGCCGAACTTGGCTTCTTCCGGCTTGCCGATGATGGCATTTCCGGTGCGGCGCGCGCCGGGGTTGTAGCGAAAGCACAGCAGGTCAGGCACGCTCGGTAGCTTATCCAGCAGCGAAACGTCGTCCATATTCACGATGCAGCCGCCGTCAGCCAACGCCGCCTCGAATTCGGCGCGGGTGGTGTTGTTCGAGGTGAACATGATCTGTTCGCCGCGCGCCCCCGCCCGCCGCGCGAGGATCAGTTCCGGGGTCGAGCTGCAGTCGAAGCCGAAACCCATGCTGCTCACGATGGCGAGGATGCGCGGGTTGGGCAGCGCCTTGACGGCGAAGTATTCCTGAAACCCACCGCACCCGGCGAAGGCGCTGCGCAGCGCCCCTCCGGTCTGACGGATACCCGCTTCGTCGTAGATGTGAAACGGTGTGCCGAAGTGTTCGGCAATCTCCGGCAGGCTTGGGAACAGACGCTGCTTGAACGAATCCGACATGGGCATGGGAATAACTCCGTGCGTGGAATCGCAGGGACAGGTGCTTGCGCCGCAAGCCTTCAACCTGCCCCTACAGAAAAACTTGCCAGCGTGTCAGTTCAGATTCTCGAAGATGCCCGCCGCGCCCATGCCGCCGCCGATGCACATGGTCACCATGCCGTACCTGCTGCCGCGCCGCTTCATCTCGTTAATCAACTGAACAGTCAGCTTCGCGCCGGTGCAGCCGAGCGGGTGACCGAGCGCAATTGCCCCGCCGTTGACGTTCACTTTGTCCGGGTCAAGCTCCAGGTGGCGAATCACCGCCAGCGACTGCGACGCGAAGGCTTCGTTCAGTTCGATCAGGTCGATATCGCTCTGCACCATCCCCTGCCGTTTGAGCAGTTTTGGCACAGCCGCAATCGGACCGATGCCCATGACTTCCGGGCGCACGCCCGCCACGTTGAAGCCGACGAAGCGCGCCAGCGGCTTCAAGCCAAGCTGCGCCGCCTTGCCCGCCTCCATCACGATCACGGCGGCAGCGCCATCGCTCAGCGGGCTGGAATTGCCCGCCGTCACGCGCCCGCCCTGCTTGAACACCGGCTTGAGCTTCGCCAGCCCATCCAGCGACGTATCGCGGCGCAGGTGTTCATCCTCGGTGAGCATGACTTTCTCAGTCACGACTTCGCCCACGTCGTTGGCGTAGGTCTCTTCGACCTCGAACGGCACAATCTCGCCCCTGAACAGCCCGGTGTCGGTGGCGCGGGCGGCTTTCATGTGGCTCTCGTAGGCGAACTGATCCATATCGTCGCGCGTCACGTTGTATTCATCGGCGACGTGCTCGGCGGTGTGCCCCATGCTCATGTAGACTTCCGGCTCGTTCGCCGCCATGTACGGGTTCGGGCTGATTTTGAAGCCGGTCATCGGCACCAGCGACATGGTTTCCGCGCCGCCCGCGATGATCACGTCCGCGCCGTTGGCGATGATGCGCTCGGCGGCGGTCGCAATCGTCTGCAAGCCGCTGGAGCAGAAGCGATTGATGGTCTGCCCCGGTATTTCGACCGGCAGCCCCGCCCGCAGAACGATCACGCGGGCGAAGTTCAACCCCTGCGAGCCTTCCGGCATGGCGCAGCCGATGATCACATCGTCAATCTCGTAGGGATCGAGCTTGCCGGCAGTCTGGCGCATCACGTCTTCAATCACCGCCGCCGCCATGTCGTCCGAGCGGGCATTGCGGGTGACGCCTTTTCTCGATTTCCCAACGGCGGTACGCGCCGCCGCGACAATCACTGCTTCACGCATGAGCTTCGCTTTCTTCCATTGGGTCACTAAAAATGTCTTTTACCGCCA
>JADLHH010000612.1 GCA_020848855.1 Anaerolineae bacterium
CAGCAGCGGCTCAGCGACAGCCGCGACGATGAAGACCGGCTCTCGCTGGAAGCGCTGCTGCGCAAGCGCAACTGAGAGCGGATCGACCCCAGTGAAGTCGGGCAGACACACGGAGGCTTGTCCGAAAATTATCGCATTGAACATTTCCCCTCACCCCGCTCAACACATGGCTTGGCAATTTCGTTGACCAGTCCCGCTCCCACGTAAATCAGGCGCGGGACAACGCCCAGGATGCGCCCCTTCTCCCCGCCTGCGTAATCCAACCGCAGGTTGGACGAGAAGGGGGGGGTTGAGGGGGTTTGGGCAGATTCTCCCGCAGGTGACTTTTCGGACAAGCCTACACGGGTCAGCCCTTACGGATGCCCAATTCAGTTGTAGATTTCGAGAACTCAACATCAGGTGGGTTCGGGGGGCGGCGTCAGCCTGCCGGTCTGCTTCTTCTCGATGGGGCGGGCGGTGGCGTGCAGAAACTGAAAGTCGTCGCGCTGCGGCATGATCTCCATGACTTCGATCACCTCGTAGGATGAGCGCCCCCATCGGACGTGATCGCCGACCTGCGGGCGCTCGATCTGGTTTTTGATGCCGCCCTTGTGCTTGCCGCCGAGGATTACGTAGCTCACCTTGTAGATCATCGCGAATAACTCGCCTAATTGTCGAGATTGTGATGGCGCAGCTTGAACGCCAGGTCGAGCGCGATGTTGCGCATCAGCCGGTAGCCGAGCAGCGTATCGGCGCGGCATAAGCCGTCGAACAATTCGCGGTCGACCACATACAGCACGGTCGGGTCGTCGTCGGCGACGACCGTCGCGGTGCGCGTCCGCATGTCGAGCAGCGCTAGTTCGCCGAAGATTTGCCCTTCACCCAGAAACAGCGCCGTGTGCAGGTCGCCATAGGCGTCGCGCTTGAGGATTTCAACCTGCCCCTGGGCGATGATGTACATATTTTCGCCGGGCGTGTCCTGCTCGACGATCACTGCGCCGCTGCGGTAGGTCTCGCTGTGGGTGATCGCCGCGACTTGCTCAAGCTGGTCGCCGGTCAGCCCGTGAAACACTTCGATTCGCCGCAGGGTCTGTACGATTTCGTGCATCGCGCCTCTCTTTTGCTTGATTCTAATGCACTTTTGATGTTTCGGGATGACCGGGTCTAATACTTCTTTTACGCGCTTAGGCTATACTAGAAACTCAGACTGAATACATGCGCCCTGAGCAGCAGGCAGCGCCACAGGCTGGTAATCATCCGCTGGCTGCTCATTCCGCTGAACGAACCATCTGTTTACCCCCAGCGAGGCGATATGCAGGACGAGAAGAACAACCCGCGCGAACGACCGCCGCTTCCAGGCTTGTGGCTGGAGTATAACGCCTGGCATCCCTCACGGCAGTTTGCGCCGCCGACGGATGTCATCGAATTCGAGGACAGGATTCGGATTCTGGTTGAAATCGCCGCTCTGCGCCCGGCTGACCTGAACATCACGCTTCTGGCAGACCGGCTGGTGATTTCCGGCTCGCGCGAGCGACCGCCGCTGCCGAATGTCGCTTATCACCGTGTCGAGATCGGCTATGGGGAGTTCCGCGTGGAAGTGACGCTGCACTGGTCGGTTGTGCGCGACGCCGTGACGGCGACGTATCGAGATGGCTTACTGGAAGTGGAACTGCCGCGCCAGCCGGAGAGCCGGGTTACCGTGAAAGACGGAACGAAGGATGACGAATGACTGACGAAACGAACATGAACAGCACCGTCGTGGATTGGACGGAAAACGCCCAGGACGTTGAAATCAGCGATGCCGGCGCTGAAGGGGAAGTAGTCGAGACGACCATCCCCGAAGAACTGCCGATTTTGCCGCTGCGCGGGGTTGTCGTCTACCCGCAGACGATCATTCCGCTGACGGTTGGGCAGCCGCGCAGCATCAAGCTGGTCGACGAAGTGGTCAGCGGCAGCCGCATGATCGGGCTGATCACGTCGAAAGACCCCAATCTCGAAACGCCGGGTCCCGACGATATCTACCGTATCGGCACGATTGCCTCGATTCACCGGCTGTTCCGTGCGCCGGACGGCACGATTCGGATGCTGGTGCAGGGCGTGTCGCGTATCGAGGTGGACGAATTCACGGCGACCGAGCCGTATCTGAAAGCCCGCGTACATGACAAGCCGGAAGCAGTCGAGAAGTCGATTGAAGTCGAGGCGATCACCCGCAACGTAGTCGGCTTGTTCACGCGGCTGGCGGAACTGGTGCCGAGCATCCCCGGCGAGCTGATTTCGTCGGCGCTCAACGTGGATGATCCGCTGCAACTGGCGTATACGATTGCGACCTACATCCGTATCGATCTGGACGAAGCCGAGGCGCTGCTCGAAATGGACAGCACCGAAGCCAAGCTGCGCCGGTTAATGACGCTGCTGAGCAAGGAACTGGAAGTCCTCGAACTGGGGCGCAAAATCCAGACCGAAGCCCAGACCGAGATGGAGAAAGTCCAGCGCGAATACTACCTGCGCGAACAGTTGAAGGCGATCCAGCGCGAACTGGGCGAGGAAGACGAGCAGGCGGTCGAAGTCGAGGAATTCCGCAAGAAGATCGCCGAATCTGGTATGCCGGACGAAGCCCGCAAGGAAGCCGAGCGCGAACTCGACCGGCTTTCCAAGCTGCCGACGGCTGCCGCCGAGTACGGCGTGATCCGCACGTACCTCGACTGGTTGACCAGCCTGCCCTGGGGCAAGCGCACCGAGGACAACCTCGACATCTCTCACGCTCGCCAGGTGCTGGACGAAGATCACTACGGGCTGAAGGACATCAAGGAGCGCATCCTCGAATACCTCGCCGTGCGCAAGTTGCGTCTGGAGCGCGCCGCCGAACTGGAGCGCGTCGAGCAGCACGATTTCGTGCGCCGCGAGCGGCAGGGCGCGATCCTGTGCTTCGTCGGTCCGCCTGGCGTCGGTAAGACTTCGCTCGGCGCGTCCATCGCGCGGGCAATGAACCGCAAGTTCATCCGCATGAGTCTGGGCGGCGTGCGCGACGAAGCTGAGATTCGCGGCTTCCGCCGGACGTACATCGGCGCGATGCCCGGTCGCATGATCCAGACGATCCGGCGCGTCGAAACCCGCAACCCGATCATCATGCTGGACGAGGTGGACAAGCTCGGGCACGACTTCCGGGGCGACCCGGCGAGCGCGCTGCTCGAGGTGCTCGACCCGGAGCAGAACAACGAATTCCGTGACCACTATCTCGACGTGGCGTTCGACCTGAGCGAAGTCATCTTCATCACGACGGCGAACGAACTCGACCCGATCCCCGGACCGCTGCGCGACCGCATGGAGATCATTCACCTGAGCGGCTACACCGAGCAGGAGAAGATCGCCATCGCCGAGCAGTATCTCGCCCCGCGCCAGCAGCGCGAAAACGGGCTGCTGCCGGAAGAGGTGAAGTTTACCGAGGACGCTCTGCAAACGATCATCCGCGACTATACCCGCGAAGCCGGTGTCCGCACGCTCGAACGCGAGATCGGGCGGGCGATGCGCAAGATGGTCACGCGCTTCGCCGAAGGCAAAGATGGTCACGTTGAAATCGACGAAAAGCTGCTGAAGGAACTGCTGGGTAAGCCGCGCTACGGTTACCGCGAAGAACTCGAAGAGCGCACGGATCGTCCCGGCGTGGCGACCGGCTTGGCGTGGACGCCGTTCGGCGGCGAAGTGCTGTACGTCGAGGCGACGCAGATGCCCGGCAGCAAGGGGTTCCAGTATACCGGGCAGTTGGGCGAAGTCATGCAGGAGAGCGCGCGGATCGCCATGAGCGTGGTGCGCGCCAACGCCGACAGACTCGGCATCGCGCCGGACTTCTTCGAGAAGCACGACATTCACCTGCATGTCCCGGCAGGCGCGACCCCGAAAGATGGTCCGTCGGCGGGCGTGACGATGGTCACGGCGCTGGCGTCGCTGCTCACCGGGCGCGCGGTCAAGGGCAACATCGCCATGACCGGCGAAATCACGCTGCGCGGGCAGGTGCTGCCGGTCGGCGGCATCAAGGATAAGGTGCTGGCGGCGCACCGGCTGGGCGTGGATACGGTGATTTTGCCGAAGAAGAACGAAAACGATCTGGACGACCTGCCGGAAGACGTGCGCGGCAAGCTGCACTTCGTCCTCGCCGAGCAGATCGATCAGGCGCTGGACGCGGCGCTCGCCGTTGGACAGCCAGAGCAGAAACGGGTACACTCAAAAGCATAGCTTTGCGGCAAACCGGCAGAGTGATCCTCTGCCGGTTTTTCCAGGAGTGTGACTTGTGCCCAGTATCCTCATAGTCGAAGACGATCAGACTTCGGTGAAACTTCTGAAAATCCTGCTGGAAGAAGTTCACGGTTTTGGTGTCGCCCTCGCACGGCACGGCGCAGATGTGGTTCCGATGGCATCCGAGAACCCGCCGGATATATTCCTCATCGACTATCACCTGAGCGATATGGACGGGCTGACGCTGATTGGCACGCTGCGTGCCAGCCCACTGTTTGAGAAGACGCCGATTGTGATGGCGTCCGGGCTGGACGTGGAAATCGAGGCGCTCAAAGCCGGGGCGTCCGCTTTTCTGGTCAAGCCCTACGAGCCGGACGAACTCGCCAACCTGTTCAAGACGCTGACCTCGTCGTCGGCGAGCTAGAAACTCCGATCAGCAGTCGTTTGGGCAGCACATTGGCACGCGAATCAAAAGGCGAGGTCACACGACCTCGCCTTTTTGCTTGCGGTTTTCAGGTTCCGGGATTAGCCAAGCTTGATGACCGCGCCGTTGCCGGGACCCGCCAGCGTGCCGATGCTGACCGCCCAGCTACCATCGGCAGCCTGCGCCAGACCGTAGGGCAGGAGCAGCCCTTCGGCAACCGGGGTCGCGCCGTCGGCATTGACCATCACGACCGCGCCGGACATCATATCGGGACCCTGCTCGCCAAAGATGGTGAGCATTTCGACGGCGTAGACATTGCCGTCCTGCCCAACCGCCACGTCGGTGACGGCGGTCAGACCACCGAAGGTTTCCAGCACTTCGCTGCCGTCCGCCGAGATGTGCTCGATGTGCCCAGCGCCGGGGGCGATGCCCGTGCCCAGGAAGCTGACGTAGGCGGTGCCGTCTTCCGCGAAGTCAATCGCGGTCGGAACCGGGTCGTCAGTCCAACTGTGCCACACCGACAGACCATCGGCTTCCGTCCAGGTGTAGACGGTGTTCGCGCCGGTATCGACGATGTACAGCGTGCCGTTGGCGTCCCAGGCGAGGCTGTTGACGTTGCTGTCGAGCGGGTCAGCGCCGTCGGGGTTGTTCGCCGCTTCGTTGGCATACAGGTCGATGCTGTCGGTAATGCGCCAGAAGCCGTTGACGTTGGTCAGCTTCAGGACGTAGTCGCCCAGGTACGGCTGGGGACCGGGACCGCCGCCGCTCATCACCAGCCACAGGGCATCGCCGGTGCTGTAGGCAGCCATCGCGCCAAGCTGTTCGCTGGGCGTCGCGACGCTCCACAGCCAGGGGACAGCGACCGACTGTGTGCCGTCCGCCGCGACCATCGAGACCTGGCTGCTCAAGCCGGCAGAGGCTTCGGTCGAACCCGGAGCGCCTTCGGGCGCGTTCGGGTCGGCAGGAATAACGAGTTCGCCGCCATTACCGGCTTCGGCAATCCACAGGTTGCCGTCCGCGTCATAGCTGACAAAACGCGGGTTGCTCAGCCCGCTGGCGATGGCGTTGGGCATGGCGTCTTGAGCGAAGACGGGCAGCGCCAACACGGTCAGAATGGCAAAACACAACACGAATAGAACGATGACTCGGCGAGACATGACTAAAGGCTCCTTTTGAGGTTGAACGCTCTCGACAAGCATCATTATATGCCGATTTCTATTAAGTCGATCGATACCCGACTGGGCAGTTTTTTACCTAACCAGTAGTACAGGTATTACGCGGCTAAATTGACGATGTAATACGCGGCGCAATCCACGCCGTCACTGCGTGGTTGGCGGGTGCGATTCCTGCAGCACGCGCCGCGAGATGACGATCCGCTGAATCTCGCTCGTGCCTTCGCCGATGGTCATCAGCCGCTGGTCGCGGTAGATGCGCTCGACCGGGTATTCGCGGCTGTAGCCGTAGCTGCCGTGTATCTGGATGGCGTTGCGGGCGGTCTTTTCGGCGACTTCGGTCGCCATTAGCTTGCCCATCGCCGCCGCTTTGGTGAAATCCTTGCCCTGGTCGCGCAGCCAGGCGGCGCGGTAGACCAGCAGCCGCGCGGCGTCGATCTCCATCGCGGCGTCGGCGATCATCCACTGGATCGCCTGATGCTGGGCGATTGGCTTGCCGAAGGCGCGGCGCTGCTTGGCGTAACTGACGCCTTCCTCGAACGCCGCCTGCGCCAGCCCGACGCTGATCGCGCCGATGCCGATGCGCCCGTTGTCAAGCGTCTGCATGGTCTGAGCGAAGCCGTACCCTTCGTCGCCGAGGATCGAGTCGAGCGGCACGCGCACGCCGTCGAAGCCGAGCATGTGCGTGGGTGAGCCGCGCACGCCCATCTTCTTTTCGGGCGTGCCGATGCTCAAGCCGGGCGATTTCGTATCC
>JADLHH010000613.1 GCA_020848855.1 Anaerolineae bacterium
AAGCGCGCGCGGCGGCGACCTCGACGCCGAAGCGGTCGAAGCGGCGCGTACCAACGCCCACGCCGCTAGCGTGGATATTCGCCTCGAAACGTGGGACGCGCGCAGCCTGCCGCTCGAAGCCGCCAGCGTCGATTACGTTGTCAGCAACCTGCCCTGGGGTCGGCAAATTCCGGCGGATGCAGGGCTGTACGCCGCCGTCTGCCGTGAAGTCGAGCGCGTGCTTGCGCCCGGTGGCAGTGCCGTGCTGCTCACCAGCACGCCCGAACTGCTCACATTCGAGCGGTTGCACCTGCGCCAGTCCATCGAAATCAGCCTGTTCGGGCAAACGCCCACCATCAGCGTCTTCGCGGCGCAATAAAAAACGACGGATAGTTACGGGCATACAGCCCGCCTATCCGTCGTTTCAAGGTCTTGCGCTTGAATGTCGCCCTAGTCCAGAATTTTCTTCCCGACGAACAAGCCGAGTGCCAGCGCGCCAATGAACAGCACGAGGAACAACAGGAACAGGAACTGGGCGATAGACGATGCCGCGCCAGCGATACCACCGAAACCCAGTAACCCGGCGACGACGGCAATCACGAAAAAGATCACTGCAAGTCTAAACATGGTGGGTTCCTCCGTTGAGCGTCCCGGTTATACCGACGGGCGACGCCCGAAAATGAGCGAGACGACGAACAGCACCAGGAAAATGACGAAGAGAAGCTGTGCGATCCCTGCCGCAGTCCCCGCAATACCGCTGAAGCCGAGGAACGCCGCGATCAGTGCAATCACCAGAAAACCGATAGCCCAGCTCAACATGATATTCTCTCCTCTACGATGTTTTACGAATTTGCCTTCGTAATGTATTTCGAAAGGCGATATGGCTTGCATTATAGTGCAATTTTCCTTGAAATGTTCGCCTTCTCATGCTTTTTTAATTACAAATGAAATTTCTTTCCCGCTCACCCTCAATCAGAATAGGCTCGAAGCAGGGGTTGAGGCGGGAAGTCGTCCGGGGTCGCTGGAGTGGCATCGGGGAAAATAAAAAGGCGTCCATAGGTGGACGCCCTTCCTTGCTGCCTGAAGCGCGGAGCTTAGGAAGCGTCGGCGCTCGGCAGCGCTTCGCCGTTCCAGGGGGCTTCGTAGCTTGGCTGCATCGTGTCGACCGGCACGTACAGAAGCTGGCACGAGACGATGATCTCGTAGTATGCGCTGCCATCTTCGCCGGTTTCAACGCCGTTCACCCAGTAGGTGCCCGCGCTGACCGTCACCCCATTGGCGACTTTGCCCGCTGCCCAGTAGGCTTGCGTCTCAAAGGGCAGCGAACCGACCACCGCATCGGTGCTGTAGGGAATGCCGCAGGTGGCGGGTTGTTCTTCTTCGCAGGGCGGCGGCGCGGGGCGCTTCGCTTTTTCGACGGATCGTCCCTTGATGCTGTTGGCGCTTTGCGCCTTGCCATACACGACACAGCATTCAATCACGTCCTGCGGGGCGGACTTTGTGCCTGCCGAAATGCTGGCGATTTTGGCAGGGATGTAGCACGGGTCGTAGGCGCGCTTGGCTGCGGGCGCGGCGGATGCCGACAGGGCGAATACGAAAGCCGAAAGCCCCAGCACGACGAGCAGCAGGGTTCTGAACAGAGAAGAAACAGAGCGACGCATGATATTCCTTTTGCCTTAAGTTTGGCGATGATGAAGCTAAAGGTGACAATACTTCCTTCATCCTATCGCCATATTTATAAGCGTAACCGGAAGAAAGCCTTAAGATTATCCGCATCGCTCTCTATTGTCTGAACCGCGCTAATCCGCCACTGCGGCGTATTCGCCTGTCGTGGCTGCCCCCTGCTCCTCCGGCGTGTAGTCCGGCAGGTCCCGTTCGAGGCTTCGCACACGCGGGACGGCGTAAATCAGCCCCGTAATCGCAAACACGATCCCTCCCGCAATCACCATGATCAGCCCCATGCCCGCGCCTGCGCTGTCGCCCACCAGCGGCGCGACGCGCTCCCAGCCTGCCGTCCCCACCGCAGGCTCAAACACCTGGTCGGAAAGCGGACCGACCACGAGATACGACAGCGGAATCAGCAGCATACTGACCTGCCCGATGCTGGCGAACACCCGCCCCTGAATATCCGGCGGCGTTTTGGCTTGCATGATCGAGGCGAAGATCGCGTTGACGGCAGGCATTGGCAGCGTCATCAGGAACAGTGCCACGCCCAGCGTCAGCGGCGTCCGGCTGACGCCAATCACCGACAGCAGCACCGACCCGAACATGATGCCCAGCATCACAATGTGAGTGCGATACTTCCCGCTGCCCAGCACGCCAATCGCCACCGCGCCGACAATCGCGCCGAGGTCAAGCACGGCGAGCAGCAAGCCCATCGTCGCCTCGCTGCCTGTCCGCGCTAGCAGGTACGGCGTAAACAGAATGGACGCCCCCGAAAAGAGAAAGTTGACCAGTGACATCACGATCATCACCGCGAACAGGGTGCGCCGTTCCAGCAGGAAGCGAAACCCACCGAGCGTTTCCTTGAGGAACGACCCCTGCATCGCCTTGCCGACTTCGGTTTGTTCCGGGTGGGGGATGTGAACCAGCAGCACGACGATCACCGCCGCCACGAACGTGATCATGTCGAACAGGATCACGCCTTCTACGCCGACTGCCGCGTACAGCACGCCCGCAATCGCCGGAGCGATCACGCCCGCGACGGGACCCGTCAACTGCTGGATGGCGTTGGCGCGGTCGCGCTGGCTGTCGGGGATCAGCATCGTCATCGACGCCTGAAACGCCGGTCCCTGAAACACGCCGAACACCGCCTGTATCAACGTGATGGCGTAAAGCAGCGGCAGGCTGAAATTTCCGGTCAGGAACGTGCCGAGCAGCACCAGCGTGCCGACTGCCTGCCCCGCGTCGGATAAAATCATCACGTAGCGCCGGTCCCAGCGGTCGGCAAGCACCCCTGCCACGCTCGAAATCAGCGCCTGCGGTAAAAAGCTGAAAAGGGCAACCAGCGCCAGCGGCGTCGCTTCCCCCGTCTGGTTGTAGACGTAAATGCCGAGCGCCAGCGCGGTCATGCGGCTGCCGATGTGCGAGAACGTCTGCGTCAGAATGAGCGTATAAAACGTGCGAAGATTGTGCTGTGTGTTCATTGGTCGTCCCCCTCGTATTTTGTATTACGTGGGAGCCGCGAATTTTGTTACATCGAATTGCTGCAAAAAATCAGCAGGTTGCAACAATCAGTGCAGCCTGCTCGTTTTTGCTGCTTCTTTTAACTTTCGACTTTTAACTGTCCTTAGTGCTTGCCATTCCCGTTGCGGCTCACCGTCGGCGTTGGCTGCTTCGCCCGGTCGAGCACCGAGTCGATCAGCCCGTATTCCGCCGCCTGCTCCGCGTCGAAATACATGTCACGGTCACTGTCCCGCTCGATCACCTCACGGTCGCGCCCTGTATGCTTCACGAAAATGTCCAGCAGGCGCTCTTTCAGCCGCTGAATTTCGTTCGCCCGTATCACAATGTCCGACGCCTGCCCGCTCATCGCGCCCATCATCAGCGGCTGGTGCATGTGAATCGTCGCGTTCGGCAGCGCGTGCCGCTTTCCCGCCGTCCCGCTGATCAATATCGTCGTGCCGAAGCTGGCGGTAATGCCCACCGCTGTCGTGCTCACGGGTGCGCTAATCTCCTGAATCGCGTCGTAAATCGCCAGCCCCGCGTACACTTCGCCCCCCGGCGACTGGATGTACATCTGAATCGGTTTTTCCGGGTCTTCCCGGTTCAGGAACAGAAGCTGCGCCACGATCAAATTCGCCATCTGCGACTCCACTTCCGTCCCCAGAATGATCAGCCGTTCCTTGAGCAGCAGCGAATAAATGTCGTAGGCGCGTTCGCCCCGGCTGCTCTGCTCGATCACCATTGGAATCACGCTCATGTTGACAGGCTCCTTTTTCGGCATACAGGTCGGGCATCAGCAAAGTCGAACAGAGGGCAGGGGGAACTGCCTTGCAACAGGCTCGGTTTTCGGTAGATGAATTGCTAGGCGGTTGCCAGCAGGTCGTCGCGCATCACTTCGGCGGTGCCCAGTTCCAGCGCGTAAGCACTGTCGTCGGCGTACAGGTCGAAGAACACCGTGTCGCCAAACGTGCTGCCCAGCGCCATCGTGATCGGCGGCATCGTTTCGCGCAGGTGTTCGCGGGCGTATTGCAGCCGCTTCTTGACCGTCGTCAGCGGCAGCGCCAGCCGTTCGGCAATTTCCTGCTGCGACTACCCCGTGATGTAGAACAGCTCGGTCACGACGCGCTCGTGTTCCGGCAGCGCGCGCACGGCTTCGCTCACCTGCGCTTCCCGCTCGCGCGCTTCGGCATAGTCCGCCGGGTCGTCGTGCGCTGTGCCAAACGCCACTTCATGTGGCGCATCGTCTTCCAGCGGCAGCAGCGCGGGTGCATAACGCCGCGTTTC
>JADLHH010000614.1 GCA_020848855.1 Anaerolineae bacterium
AATCCAACGGCGGGTTCAAGGCGCTCAACACCGGCAGTTCGTCCTACGGCAAGCTGGACGAGCGCATCTACACCCAGTTGACCAGCGACAACCCCATCGACCTGACGCGCTATCAGGTCGCCAACTGCTACATGGGGCGCGCCGGGTTGATCAACTCCGGCGGCGCGAGCGGCGCGAACGACCTCGAAGAAGCGGTCAAGACCGCCGTGATCAACAAGCGGGCGGGCGGCACCGGCTTGATCAGCGGGCGGAAGGCATTCCAGCGCCCGATGGCAGAAGGCGCAGCGCTGCTCAACGCCATTCAGGACGTGTACCTGTGCGAGGACGTGACTATCGCGTAGTATCCGGTGCAATCCGATAGATCGAGGGACGGGGAAGCGATGGCTTTCCCGTCCTTTTGATTCGGGCGATCCGTTCGCGTGCGCTCCCGTGAAGGGTATGCCGGAAAATGGAGATTTCCGAAGCGTTCGCGGGGGAGCGGGTACGGATGATGCCGGATGCCGGCACGCGACTGGTGAGGGAGAGTGAGCGGCGCAAGCCAAGCAGCGCGCCTATCCACAGGATAGCACCGATTCGGGGTTTGGGAAGGTACACCTGTGCGACGGATGTTCTGTTTTTTGCCCCTCCCCACCCAATTTGATGTGCTTGTGACAATCGTCACTCACGCGGTGCGCGCCTGACCGATTACGATGATGGACAGGTTCATACATCGTCAGGGTGACGGCTATGGCTATCGCACAATCGGACACGATCAACCTCAAGCCGGAGACGGTGGCGCTGCTGCGCCGCCTGTTCCGGCATCTCAACCGCTTCATGGTGCTGCTGTGGCGTCTGGATATGCTGCGCTGGTTCACGGTCGCGCCGCGCTACACCGGGCAGATCATGATCCTGCACCACACCGGGCGCAAGAGCGGCTTGCGGCGGCGCACGCCCCTCAATTTCGCGGTGGTCGACGGCGAACTGTACTGCACGTCGGGATTCGGAGCCGTGAGTCACTGGTACGGCAACATCCTGGCGAACCCCGACGTGGAAGTCTGGCTGCCGGATGGGTGCTGGCGCGGCACTGCCGAGGATATCAGCCAGCAGGCGAACGCTCTCGACCTGCTGCGCGCGGTGCTGATCGGCAGCGGTTTCGCGGCGTTCGCGGCGGGGATCAATCCGTACCAGATCAGCGATGATGACCTGCGTGAGGAGACGCGCGGCTACCACCTGATCCACATTGCGCGCAGGCAGCCGATCACCGGTGCTGATGGTCCGGGCGATTTAAGCTGGGTGTGGCAGGCGGCGACTGTTGTGCTGCTGGCGCTGGTGTGTATGCGCCGGCGACGCGGGTGTTAGGGCGCAGGATGTGGGGAATGGGGCGCACACACGGGTGCGCCCCTACGAGATTGTATTCAGGGACGCCTCTTCACCCCAGCGCCACGACCCGATCCATCCACACGAGCAGGTCGGGGTTGTGCGTGAAGACGATCAGCGTGCGCGTCCCGCGCTTAGTCGCAGCCGCGATCACCGTCTGCATGACGGCGCGCTCGGTGGCGGCGTCAAGGTGCGCCGTCGCTTCGTCGAGGATCAGGATCGGCGCGTCGTGGAGCAGGGCGCGGGCTAAGGCGATGCGCTGGCGCTCGCCGCCGCTGACCTTCGCGCCGTTTTCGCCGACGCTGGTGTCGTAGCCGTCCGGCAGCCGGGTGATAAAGTCGTGAATCTGCGCCGCGCGCGCCGCATCTTCGACCGCCGCGTCGTCGGCGTCAGGGCGGGCGATGCGGATGTTCTCGCGGATGGTGGTGTTGAACAGGTGGGTGCGCTGGCTCATCACGGCGAAGATGAGGCGCGAGTCCTCCTGAGCCAGATCGCGCAGCTCGACGCCGCCGACGCGCACACTCCCCGATTCGTAATCCCAGAAGCGCACCAGCAGATTCGCCAGCGTCGATTTGCCCGCGCCGCTTTCGCCGACGATGGCGATGCGCTCGCCGGGATCGACGCGCAGGCTGAGGCGGTCGAACACCGGCGGCAGATCGGGAGCATAGCGAAATGTCACATCCGACAGGACGAGATCGGTCGCGGCGGGCGGTGCTGCCGGTGACGGCGGATCGGTGACGGCAGGCGGCGTGTCGATCAGGGCGAACAGCCGCCCGGCAGATGCCAGACTGCCGCCGAGCGCCGACGCCGCCTGTCCGAGCGGGAGCAGCGCTTCGTAAGCGGCGACGGTCGCCAGCGCCAGCGTCGCCAGATAGATGCCGTCCACGCGCGGAACCGCCGCAATCAACACCGAGAGCATCGCGCCGGCGGGGAGGGCGATCATCAGCGCCTGCTGCAAGCCGTCGAGCCGGGCGAAGCGCCGCTCGTGCGACGCCATCCGCTCGGCGCGCTCGGTGAGCGCCGCGATCTGCCGATCCGCCGCGCCGTAGGCGATCAGGTCGGGGAGTCCCTGCAGGGTATCGACCAGCGCGGCGTTCAGGTCGGCGCGGTCGGCAACGAGGGCGCTGCCCGGCTGCGCGCCGAGCCACGCCGCCAGCAGCAGCAGCGCCGCGCCGGAGAGCGCGAACCACGCCAGTGCGACTATCCCCACCAGCGGATCGAAGGCGGATAGCAGCACCGTGAGCAGGGCAGCCGTCGCCAGCGCGACCAGCGGCGGGGCGAGGGCGCGCAGGTAGACGCTCTGGAGCGCGTCCACGTCGTCGATGACGCGGGCGAGCAGGTCACCGGAGCGCAGCGACGCCAGCCGCGCCGGGGCGAGCGGCTCGACGGCGGCGTACAGCTTCACGCGGATGGCAGCCAGCAGGCGGAAGGTGGTGTCGTGGGCGACCAGCCGCTCCAGATAGCGGAAGACGCCGCGCGCGATGCCGAAAAAGCGCACGCTGATGATGGCGAGGTTCAGCTCGGCGATGGACGGCTGTAGGGCGGCTTTCGAGATCAGCCACGCGGAAGTCGACATCAGGGCGACGCTGCTGCCGATGGTGAGGACGCCGAGCAAAACCGACAGCACGATCCGCAGCCAGTAGGGAGCCAGCCAGCCGATCAGCCGGAGGAAGGGGTTACGCTTCACCAGCAGCCTCCTTCGCCGCGACCAGCGCCCGGTACGCGCCATGCGTGGCGAGCAGGTCGGCGTGCGTGCCGGTCTCGACCGCGCGCCCGGCGTCCACCACGACGATGCGATCCACGTCGCGGATGGTGTGCAGGCGGTGAGCGATGACCAGCGCCGTGCGCCCGGTCAGCAGACGGCGCAGGGCGGTCTGGACGGCGGCTTCGGTGGCAGCGTCAAGGTAAGCGGTCATCTCGTCGAGCACCAGCAGTGGCGCGTCACGCAGAAAGGCGCGGGCAATGGCGATACGCTGCGCCTGCCCGCCGCTCAGCCGCGAGCCGCGCTCGCCCAGCACGGTATCGTAGCCCTGCGGCAGCGCGGCGATGAAATCGTGGGCTTCGGCGGCGCGCGCAGCCGCGATCACGGCATCGAGCGGGGCGTCGGGGCTGCCGAGGCGGATATTGTCGGCGGCGCTGGCGTTGAACAGATAGGGCGACTGGGCGACCCAGGCGATGCGCTTGCGCCAGTCGTCGGCATTGAGATTTGCCAGATCGATGCCATCGACGGTGATGCGCCCTGAATCGGGCGACAGGAAACGCAGCAGGAGCGCGGCTGCCGTGCTCTTGCCGCCGCCGGACGCGCCGACCAGCGCCACACGCTCGCCGGGGGCAATCTCGAACGATAAGCCGTCGAGGGCGGGGCGGTCGCCGCCATCGTAGGCATAGGCGACATTCTCGTAACGGATGTGCAGGTTTGAGGGGACGGTCTGTGGATCAACCGGGGCTGTGGGGAGCGGTGTCTCCAGCACGTCGAAGATGCGGCTGGCGGCGGCGCTGGCTTCCGTGCCGGTGTGGAAGCGCGCGCCGAGCGTGCGTAAGGGCTGGTAGAACTCCGGGGCGATGATCAGCAGAAACAGCGCCTGCTCGAAGCCGATGCCGCCGTCGATCAGCCGGAGACCAATCTCGACGGCGACGATGGCGACGCTGAGAGTCGCCAGCATCTCCAGCGCCAGCGCCGAGAGAAAGGCGACGCGCAGCACGCCCATCGTGGCGGCGCGGAATTCGCCGGAGAAGCGGGCGATGGTGTCGATCTGGTGGCGGCTGCGGTTGAACAGCCGGAGCGTGGTC
>JADLHH010000615.1 GCA_020848855.1 Anaerolineae bacterium
ACCAGCCTGCGACGAGCGGGAACTGGAAGATGAAGCGGACGGCGGGGTTCAACTGGCTTAGGTAGTAGACTTCCGGGCGGAAGCCCCAGATGAATAGCGAGTCGCCGGGGAGGACGCGCTGGCGCAAATAATCAGCGACGGCGAGCGATTCGTCGGCGACGAATTCGCCTGCCTGGAAGCGGCTGAAGTAGGAAAGCTGATCTTCCTGATCGCTGAGGTAGGGGAAGGTGCGCGGGAAGATGACGGCGGCGAGGGCGACGAGCAGGACGAGGGCGACCGCACCGTGCGCGACCCGCCGATAGGCTGGTGGGAGCAGGTTGAGGAGCGTGCTGAGGGCGGCAGCGGCAGCCAGTGGTAGTCGTAGAGTTTAAGCTGGACGAGCAGCATGACGGCGGCGGCAAACAACCAGACGACGACTATCCACCACGGCGAGACGCGGCTGAAGCGACGGGCTGCAAAAGCCAGCAGTGCGACGATGGCGGCGGCGAGTGCCAGCAGGAAAAGCGCACCCCAGTGGAGCCAGCGGTAGTAGAGCGCCGTGCCGAGGGTTTCGCTGAGTTCACCGAAGCCGAGCGCGGTGTAGCTGGCGGTGACACGAGCGCTTTCGAGCAGGGCAGCCCACGCGCCGATGGCGACCATGTAGGCAATGCCGCCCAGCCCGACGAGCAGCCCGCCCGCCGAGAACGCCAGCATGTCACGCCAGCGCAGGGGCAGATTTGCCCGCCGGCGCAGCCAGAAGCAGGCGAAAGCGGGGACGAGGACGAAAAAGACGAACGGGTACTTGAACCAGATGACGCAGGCGCAGAGCGCGCCAGATGCGAACGCCCAGAGCAGGGTGCGGGGCGACTCGCTGGCGGCTTTGAGCGCGCAAATGAGCGCGAGACACATCGGCAGGAGGACGATGCCGTCATTCTGGGTGAGCGTCCAGAAGGTTTCGGTGAAGTAGAAGACGCCGAAAAGGAGCGCAGACCACATGCCAACCGTCAGGTTGGCGACGCGCCGACCGATCCAGTAGAGCGAGAGAGCGACGGGCGGGAAGATCAGCAGGTCGATGAGGCGGAGGGCTTCCGCGCTGCGCCCGAAAAGGGTCATCGCCAGCGCGTAGACGTAGAAGACGGCGGGGGGCTTGGGATTCCAGAGATCGACATAGGGGATGCGCCCGTCGAGGATGCCGCGCCCGATGGTGGCGAATTCGCCCTGGTCGCGCCCAAGCGGATAGGTGACGGTGGGCAGCGCGATAATCGTGACGGCGACGAGCACCGCCGCGAGCAGCCATGTCTGGCGGGAGAGGCGGTTCAGAGCCATCCGACGATGCGGGCAAGCAGAAAGGCGATACCGAGCGATAAGCCGAGCAGCGCCCAGGCGAACATGCGCCCACTGTCCTGGGCGGGGTTGAGCGGACTTTCGGTGATGGTGACTTCACCGAGCAGGTCGACGTAGAAATCGAGGTTGATGCGCCCACGGGTGACGCGGGTCATGTAGTCGTGCCCGGTGACCCACTGCCAGCCGCTTTCCTCGTCGCGCCAGTCGTCGCCGAGGCGTTCGCGGAGGGCGCGTTCGAGGATTTCCCGCGCCTGCTCCGGCGGAATCGGTTCGATAGGGTCGGTGGACTGTGCGGGTGGTGGATCTGGCGGCTGGTTCACGGCGCGATTCCGAATTCGGAGGAGAGCTGCCCGATCAAGCCGTCCTGATCGACGGAGGCGATTGCCAGCGAGATATAGTTGGCGGCGACGAAGCCATCCCAGGTGACGTTGATGTCGCTGATGGGGAAATAATCGCTGTAGATCAAGCCATCCGGGCGGCGGAGGGCGACGATGTAGCCCGCCGCGCCGGGGACGCCTTCCCAGACGAGGGTGCGCTGACCGCCGTCTGCGGGGCGGAGGCTGATGTTACGCGGCGGGGGCGGACCGTCGGCAAGCGCAGTCATGACGGCGAGGATGGTCTGCGTGCCGCCGTGCAGGTACTCCGCCTGAATGTCGTCGATGGTGTCGCGGTCGCTGTGCTGGCGGTTGGGGTCTTCGAGGGCTTCGATGAAGCGCACGGCGGGGTAGCCCGCGTCGCTGAATGACATGTGGTCGCTATAGCGTCCTTCGCGGTCAGCCGCATCCTGGACGATGAGGCGCATTTCGAGCGCGTGGTACTGGGCGATGAGGTTGAGCGCCCGCGCCAACTGGCGGGAGCGCGACTCGTTCAACCCGGCAGAGTAGAGGCGAAGTTCGCGGTCGTTGACGGCGCCGTCGGGTCCGGTGCTGCTGCCGATGATGTCCATATTGATCATGGCGGCGACATCGACATTGTTCGGGCGCAGATAATCTTCGACGAAGGCGATGCTGCCCAAACGCTGGATTTCTTCCGCCGAAAAGGCGACGAACATGATCGTGGCACGGTGGCGGCGCTGGCTCATGATGCGCGCAACTTCGAGGAGCGCGGCGATGCCAGAGGCATTATCGTTCGCGCCGGGGGCGAAGGCGGCGCTGTCGTTGAAGTTGTAGGAGATGCTGTCGTAATGCGCGCCGAGGATGATCACCCCGCCGCCGACATCGGTGCCAGCAAGCACGCCGATCACGTTTTTGCCGGTAGACTGCGTGCCGTCGAAGTTGATCGGAAATTCCTGGGTGAGCACCGAGAAGCTGTTCTGGAAGGAGCCTTCACGGATGGCGTTGAACTGGTTCTGGACGTAGGTGGCGGCGCTTTCGATGCCGGGGGAATTGACGCGGCGGGAGCGCATATTAACGAGCGTGTCGATATGGACAAAGAGTCGGTCGACATCGACCTGGTTCATGAGGTTGACGATGGTAAGGTCGGGCGGGACGGGAATAGGCGCAACCTGCGTCACGCCTGCGGGAAGTTCGTTCGGCGCGAGGGTCGAATAGCCGATGGTGGGCGGCGGCGTCGAAGTCGCGCGCGGCACAACCGTCGGCGCTTCGGGCGTTCCTGTGAGGTTACACGCCAGCAGCACGAACGAAAACCAGGCAGATATGAGGAGGAGAGCGGCTGTGTTTCGTCGTATCATCTTCATGTTCACAGGGGGAAATTCTACCACACCTTTTACGGTCTGTTGGCAGGCACGATGGCAAATCGGTGGGGAAGCGGCGTACCTGACGTGCGCAGCAGAGGCGAGAATGCTAAAATGGTAGCAAACAGG
>JADLHH010000616.1 GCA_020848855.1 Anaerolineae bacterium
CTTATGCGATGCCACAAGTTAACGTGTCACGCTCAGAAACCGAGCAGTTGACGCAGGCTGTTCAATACATCGCTGTAGAAATTGCCGCCAATTTGCCGCACGAACAGGAACGGTATTCCGGGATCGCCAATAAACGGGCTGAGCGTCCACGCCATTTGGCTGCCTACGAAGCCGTAAAGGATTACCCACAGTAGGAAGATTAGTCGCCGTGCGCCTGCACCTGTCTGGTTATCCCAATCGGAAAGCGCGACCATGCCTTGACGCAGAAAGATAACACCCATCAATCCCGCGATACCGAACGATGCGACATTCAGCATTTTGAAAAACGCATATTCACTGCTGGTCAGCAGGAAGAACAATGTGACGGGCGCGAAGCCGAACAGCAGCACGGCGGTTGTGGTCATCGCTGTGAGGATGAGCGAGACGCTTTGCGGCAGCGTCTGGCGTGAGCCGAAGAGCAGGTTGAAGAAATAGAGCGAAGGGGTACAGATTATTAACGTGACGAGAAACAGCACGGGCAGCTTTACCATCGACGAGACGGCTTGCATCGGGCTGTGCGCCGCACCCATGACCGCGCCATAGGCGGCGAGAAATCCGATGCACGAAATCAGCATGGCGCGAATTTTGCCGCCGAGTTTCACGTCGTCCCGAATCTCGTTGAAGAAGATCGCGCGGTCGCGCAGGATCGCCTCGATAATCGTGAAGTGGTGGGCAAAACGGCGGAAATCAGGCGAAATGGCAGTCATCATTCACTCCATTACTGTGCGATAGCATTATTCTAGGAATCGGGAGGCGCGAAGTCAGCCGCTTGAGATCAAAATTCCGCGCACCCAAGTGCTTGAACGGAAACCCCGTACAATAAGACAATGAAGTCCTTTACAGGTTTTGCTCAGGGGTGAACCATGAACCTGCTGATTGTGGAAGATGGCGACCGGCTTCGGAACGCGCTGCGCGTCGGGCTGGAAAATACAGGCGCGGTCAAGGTCGTCGGGGCGCTTTCGCGCGGTGAAGAGGTACTCGCCTTCTGCCTTGCCGAAGCGCCGGACGTGATTCTAATGGACGTGCAGCTTGCGGGGGATATGAATGGCATCGAAGCGGCGGTGGCGCTGCGTCGTGAACTGCCGCGTCTGCCCGTCGTCTTCTACTCGATTCAGGACGACGACGCCTATTTCCGCGACTTCCGCAAGTCGGGAATCCTCAGCCACTACGCCTACGTTAAAAAATCGAACTACCTGCTCCCCGCCATGATCGTGCCGCTGCTGCGCGACGCGGTGACGGGGCGCGGCTTCATTGACCCGGAAATCGAGGCGCGCGTGCAGGAAGTGCGCCAGAAGGACGAACACTCACCGATGGTGCTGCTGGAACCGAACGAGCAGGTGGTCGCGCGGATGCTGGCACAGGGCATGACCAACGAGCAGATCGCCGCACGGCTCGGCTTTCAGGATAAGCGCACCGTCAGCCGCACCAACGGGCAAATTTACGCCGTCTGGGGCTTGAACGAGACGACGGTCGATGAAAAAGTCGCGCGCACCCGCGCCGTCATGATCATTCGCGCGGGGCGCTTGCTGAGCTGGGACGAAGATGGCATCGCCTACACCACCGACGAGCGCGGCGCACGGACGGAGTGGCAGGGCTGATGCTGCTGTTCTACGTCGCTTACGGCGCGGTGATGACGCTTTCGCTGGCGAACGTGATCCTGCTGCTCTGGCTCGGCTTCATGGTGCTCATCAATGCGGAGCGGCGCTCGTGGGGCGTCTGGCTCATCGGCGGCAGCCTGCTCATTGGCGGCGCGTTCTTCGTCAGCCACACGCTCATTCTGGCGGTCAACCCCACCTCGCTCGAAGGGGCGCTCAGCATTTTCTGGTACGTCGGCTTGGGCGCGGTCGTTTCGCTGCCCTTCGCGTGGTACGTGGCGATTCTCTGGTACAGCGGCTTCTGGGACAAGCACGACTCGGCACTGAGGCGGCGGCACCGCGGGGGCTTCGCGCTCAGTGTGCTCGTCGTCATCACGCTCTGGGGCTTGCTCCTGTTCGCCAACCCGTTCCCGTCCTACGCGCAGGCGATTCGGCTCGAAATTGCCCCGACGCCCATGCTGTTCGGCTATCCGCTGCTGCTGCTGGCGTACCCGCCGGGGGTCTTGCTCACCGTTGGCTTGTCACTCGACGCGCTCCTGCGTCCCGGTCCCGCCCGTCGCATGATGGGCGAATTTGCCCGCAAACGGGCGCAGCCCTGGCTGATTGCCACCTCGCTCATTCTGCTGATCGTCGATGGCATGGTCGGCTGGGTCATGCTGCGCGTCTTTCGGCAGGCGTTCAGTTTCAACTATCAGCGCGTCGATGAAGTGATTCGCATCGCCAATTTCGACCTCGCCATCACCGCGTCGATCACGCTGGCGGTTATGTGCCTGGGGCAGGCGGTCGCGCGCTACGAGGTCTTCACGGGCAAAACTTTGCCGCAGCAGCGGTTTATGCGCCAGTGGCGCGACGCGGTGCTGCTGGCGTTCGGCTTCGGCGGGCTGATGACGCTCTGCCTGCTGTTCGGCGTGCCGCTCATCTACGTCGTCCTCATCACCGGGCTGCTGGCGACGCTCTTTTACGCGCTGCTCAGCCGCAGCTCCTACGTCGAACGCACGCGCTACATTCGCTACCTGCGCCCGTTCGTCAGCAGCCAGCGCCTATACGAGCACATGACGCGCCAGCCGACCACCTTCGACGTTGCTACGCCGTTCAGCGCGCTCTGCCGCGAAGTGCTGGGCGTGAAGCAGGCATTTCTGCTCCCCGCCGGGGCGTTCGCGCCGCTCATCGGGCAGCCGATTGCCTACCCGCCCGAATTGAAAGCCCCACTTCTGCTCGACCTGCCGGAACAGTTCAGCACCGCGCAGACGATCTGCGTCAGTATTGACCCGGCGCAGTACAACGGCGCGGCGTGGGCAGTGCCGCTCTGGAGCGAACGCGGCTTGATCGGCGTGCTGCTGCTGGGTGACAAGCTCAACCGCAGCCTCTACACGCAGGAAGAAATCGAAATCGCCCGTGCCAGCGGCGAACGCCTGATCGACACGCAGGCGAGCGCCGAAATGTCGCGGCGGCTGATGGGCATCCAGCGCGAACGGCTGGCGCAGAGTCAGGTCATCGACCGCCGCACCCGCCGCATGTTGCACGACGAAGTGCTGCCGCGCCTGCACGCCGCCATGCTCATGCTCCCGCCCGAATCGGGCGAAATCGTCGCGGAACTGGGCGAAATTCACCGCCAGATTGCCGACCTGCTGCACCAGAGCGTCGCCGCGCCGGAAGTCGCGCAGATGGGGCTGATTCCCGCGCTCCGCAAGTCGCTCGATGGCGAACTGAGCGGCGCGTTTGACAGCATCAACTGGCAGGTGGATGCCAATGCCGAAACCGACGCCGCTGAAATTCCTGTGCTCACAGCGGAAGTGCTTTACTACGCCGCCCGCGAAGCCATGCGAAACGCGGCGATCTACGGGCGGGGCGGGCACCCCCGGCGTCCCCTCAACCTCAGCATCGAAATCACGCGCGGTGATGGCTTGCACATTCGCGTCGAAGATGATGGCGTCGGCGTCGAGCAGACGCACGGTTCGCCCAATGGCAGCGGGCACGGCATGGCGCTCCACAGTACGATGATGGCGGTGATCGGCGGCTCGCTTACCGTCGAAAGCGTGCCGGATCAATTCACCCGCGTGCTGCTCTATTTGCCCCTCGAATAATTCCAGACCAGACCATCAGCCGCCCTTAGCGTAGACAAACGCCGTTGCGCGGCTGTACAATTACGCCTTGTTCATACGCCCAATAATCAAGAGGAAGCTCATGGCGGAAGCACAAGCGCCGCTGTTACAGGTCACCGATCTCGGCTATCGGTACGGGTCGTTCCACGCCCTCTCGAAAGTCAACCTTGAAGTGGATGATGGCGAACTGGTCTCATTGGTCGGTCGCAACGGCGCGGGTAAGTCCACGCTGCTCAAGTGTATCGCCGGGTGGACGCGCCCGACAGATGGCGAAGTTCGCGTTCTGGGCGAACGCCTCGACCGCAACGAGCGATTCGCCCGTGCCAATATCGTCCTCGTGCCGGACACGCCGCCGTTCTACGACGAGCTGACCGCCTGGGAGCATTTGCAGTTCAACGCGCAGGCGCACCGCTTGCAGGACTGGGAAGAACACGCCGAAGAACTGCTCGAACGCTACGGTCTCTACAACAACATGACCGCCTTCCCCTTCGCCTTCTCGCGCGGGATGCGCTACAAGCTGGCGCTCTGCATGGCGCTGCTGGTCGAACCCAAGCTGCTCCTGCTCGACGAGCCGCTCGGTCCGCTCGACCCCGTTTCGGCGGATGAACTCTGGATCGAACTTAACCGCCACCGCGACGATGGCATGACCATTCTGCTCAGCAGCCACCAGCTTCCCCCCGGCGCGGCTCCTGACCGCTACTTCGTCATGGAGCAGGGCGAAGTCATCGCTTCCGGTACGCCGGAGCACATGCGTGAACGCCTCAACGTCACCGGCGACCTCACGCTCGACAACCTGCTGCGTGCTGCTATTCTGCGCCGCCGCGCTCGTACCGCGCAGCAAGCGGATGACTACGAGGAAGAAACAGACGTGGATGCGGACGACGACGCAGGTGAGGACGAAGCACCTGTGGTTGTCGCCAAGCAGCAGCCGCAGCCCCAGCGCAATAACAATAACAAGTCGTCCAAGTCGAAGAAGCGGCGGTAATACGGAATGGATGACGTTCGCTCCCTTTTCTGGCTGCGCCAGCAGCAGTTCAAAGATACAGCCGTCTACTGGCTGCGCGTGCTCGGCTACCGCCCACAGGACGCCTCGCTCTCGCAGAACTTCTACGTGCTCTACCTCGCGCTCATCGGCTTGTTCTGGGTTTACACGGTCGGCGTCTTCATTTTCGACGCGGCTTCCGGGCTGGGTTCGCTCATCGAGCCGGCTGCCGCAGGTGAACTGCTCGTCGGCTTCACGGTCGTCACGCTCGTCTTGCAGGTCTACGTCATGGTCAACGCCCTGCAAAGCACGCCGCTCAAGCTCTCCTTCGCGGACATGGCATACGTCGCCGGAGCGCCGATCACCCGCGCTGCCCCGGTCATCGTCGGCTTTCTCCGTCAAGTGGCGATTCGCCTTTTCCTGCTGACCATTCCGGTCATCATTCTCGGCGTCATCATCGCGCGCGCCTTGCTCCCCGGCGAATTTGGCGCGGCGAGTTTCCGGTTGGCAGCGTCCGTCCTTCCGCTCATCGTCCTTACTTGGGCGGTCGGCTGGGTCGTCGGCTTGCTCCGGCTCGTCAGCCCGCGTATCGGGCGTATTCGCTTCATCTGGCTGCTGCCGCTGCTGCTGCTGCCCATCGCCTACTTCGTCCCGGACTTCGGGCTGTGGCTGGGGCGCATCCCTGTGCTCGTCATGTTCAACCAAGCCCCCGTTTGGGCGCTGCCGCTGCTGATTGGGCTGGCGGTCGTCGCTGTCGCGCTCACGTTCTGGCTCGGCGCGCGCATCAACATGATTCAGGCGGTTGATGAAAGCATCCTCTACGCGCGTATCAACGCGCTCGGCTTGCTGGCGTGGCGCATGATCGACGTGCAGGCGCGCGTCCGTATGCAGTCCCGGCAGGCGACGCGCAAGCCGCTGTTCAGCCTGCCGCGCGTGCAGGGTGGGGCGACCTTCATCACCCGCGCCGCGCTCTCCTACGTTCGCCATCCCTTCATGCTGCTGGCGTGTTTCGGCTGGGGCGTGGCGATGACCGCTTTCGCCCTCGAAATCATCGTGCAGCAGCTTCCGGTGCAGATCTGGATTTTGTGGGTGATCATCGCGGGCATCGCGCCACCCTTCGGGCTGCTCCACGTCTTCCGCTCGGACGAGCAGGAACGCTTTCTGCGCCAGTTCCTGCCGGTGGACGGCTTGCAGCTTCTGCTGGCGGATATTCTCCTGCCGCTCGTCGCGCTTATCGTCGGTGGCTTGGTCGCATTTGTCGGCTTCGGCTTCCCGCCGGAAATTCTCTCGCTCGGCTTCATCCTCATCCCCGTGCTGGCGCTGATGGTCGCGCTGGCGGGGGCGGTCGCGCTCACCAACCCCAAAGTGCTGCAAACGCGCCTGCTCTCGACCGGCTTGAGCTTCGGCGCGGTCATTCTCGCGGGCACGCAGTTGCAAACGCCGCTGGCGGCGCTGGCGGTCGCGGGCGTGGCTATTCTGATCATGAGCGGGATGATCGGCACGAACGCCTGACCACTCTTCCTGGACAGCCAAAAACAGCCAACCGCACACCTGCGATTGGCTGTTTTTATTTCGATTGATGATGAAGGGAGCGGGGCAGGGACGTAAAAACCAGCGGGGCATCCACAAAGCTGATGCCGGGTTTTATCAGGAGCGATAACAAAACAGCACCCGCGTCACGTGGCGCTTCTTAGCTGAAAACCGCTGACCGCTTTTTAACAGGCGTTCACTTCAATGAACGCCCGTCGGTTAATCTTCGGCTTGGTTCGCAGGGCGCACAGGCACTTCAACGGGCTGGCGCAGTTGCGGCATGGCAATCGGCTGCTGCTGCACCGGCGCTTTGCTCGGCGGCGCGGCATGAACTTCGCTGATGCCGTTGCGGACAATCGTCAGCAGCTTGATCAAGTCCTGCTCCAGCTTGCCGAGGCTGTCCACCACGTAGCCGTCCGCGTCTCCCGTAATGCCTTCGGCTTCCTGGCGTGCCGCTTCGATGATATTCGCGGCGCGGCTCTGCGCGGCTTGCACGGTCGCTTCACGGTCAATCAACTGGTCGCCGCGTTCGCGCGCAATCTGCACCACGCGGGCGGCTTCTTCATTCGCCTGCGCCAGAATACGGTCACGCTGTGCCAGCACGCGCGCGGCTTTCTCGATTTCTTCAGGAATCGAGATACGCATCTGGTCAATCAGTTCCAGCGCGCGTTCTTCGTCGATCATGGTCGACTTGCTGAAGGGGATGTGCCGCCCCTCGTCGATCAAATCCTCCAGCCGATCTACCAGATGTTGAATGTCCATCGCTACTCCTCCCTCAATCCCGAATACTGTACGTATAGCCGGGGCTGCTTTGGTTCGCCTTCAGTTCCGCGAACCGCTTCGCCAGCGCGGCGGCTACAA
>JADLHH010000617.1 GCA_020848855.1 Anaerolineae bacterium
GATTGATAGTGAGACAATGAGCGAGTTTTCTGTGCCCCCGCGCCGCAAACGGATCGTCCTGTGCATGGGCGAGTTCTGCAACCTGAGCCGGCGGGCGGACAAGCTGTACCGGCAGCTTCAGCCGTGTGTCGCCGAAGCCAACGCGCGCGGCGCGAACCTCAAGCTGGAAACAGCGCGCTGCCTGAATATGTGCGGCGCGGGACCGAACCTCGTGATCTACCCCGATGATCTGGTGTTTAATAAGCTGGATGAATCAACACTCGCCGCGCTGATGCGGGAACACCTGCCGCAGAACTAGAGACTGCCATGTTCAAGGACTTCGAGCAGCATGACGAGCCGCTGCTGCCTCGCTCGATGTTTTTCCGGCGCGTGGGGCGCTACGCCGCCACTGCCGCGCTGCTGATCGGGATGTCGTGGCTGATCGGTATCCTCGGCTACAAGGTGCTGGAAGATATGTCGTGGATCGATGCCATCCTGAACTCGGCGATGATTCTGGGCGGCATGGGTCCGGTCAACCCGCTGCAAACCGACGCGGGCAAGCTGTTCGCGTCGCTGTACGCGCTGTTTTCGGGGATGATCTTTCTGGTCGGCGCAGGGCTGGTGGTCGCGCCCATCGCGCATCGCCTGCTGCACCAGTTTCATCTGGACGACGATAGCGGCGCTCAGTAAAGCGTCGCGTAATCGTCCCGCACCTTTTCCTCTGCCTGTTCCAGTGTCGCTTCGAACTTCATCTGCTTGATCAGAATTTCCGCCATCGTCGGCACCGCATCCTCTGCCGGCGCTTCGGCGTCCCACAGCCCCGAACGCAGGATGCACTTGGCGCAGTGGAAGTACACTTCCTCAGTCTGGACGGCGATCCACAGCGCCGGCAGCTTGCCGTTGATGGCGAACTGCTCGCGCAGCGCCGCGTCGCGCACAATCTGCGCCCGACCGTTCACACGCAGCGTTTCCTGCTTGCCGGGCACCAGAAAAATCAAGCCAACCTTTGGGTTCTGCAGGATGTTGCCCAGCGTATCCACCCGGTGATTGCCGGGACGATCCGGGATCAGCAGTGTCGTGCTGTTCAGCACGCGCACGAAGCCCGCCGGGTCACCTTTGGGCGACACATCCTGATTGCCCTGCGCATCCGCCGTGCCGATCAGCACGAACGGTGATGCGGCGATCCAGGCGGCGCTCAACTCGTCAATCTCTGGATGCACCTTATCGATCACCCGTTGGCTCGGCATCCCCACGATTGCCCGCAGTTCATCCATTGACGTAATCACGTCGGAAAACAACACGTTAACCATCGTCTATCGTCCTCGTCATCCAAATCGTCAATGGTACATCGCTCGATTTTACGTGTAATCGCGCAGATACAGGAAGTCATGCCCGATGGTGCGCCGGCTCACCTTGGCGATATTCGGCATGGTGCGCTTGTAGTGGTTGATCTTGACGCGCCGCCACACATCTTCGACAAACGCGCGGTCGAAGCCCTCTTCGACCACTTCCTCGACGGTGTAGCGCTCGTCCACCAGCAGAAACAGCACCTGATCGACATCGGCATAGGTGAAGCCGAGTTCGCCCTCGTCGGTCTGCCCCGCCCACAGGTCGGCGGACGGCGCTTTCGCGCGGACGGATTCGGGCACGTCGAGCGCGGCGGCAAGCTGGCGAATCTGCGTTTTGAACAGGTCGCCAATCGGCTGCAAGGCGACCCCGCTGTCGCCGTAGATGGTCGAGTAGCCAAGCAGGATTTCAGTCTTGTTGCTGGTTCCCATCACCAGCCCGCCCCACGCCACCGACTGGTCGTAGAGGATGGTCATGCGCAGGCGCGCCATGATGTTGCCCTTGCGCATGGCGGTCATGTCCGGGAAGCGCTCGATCAGCGGGTCTGCCATCTCGGTAATCGGCACGGTCAGGCTGGCTAAGCCGAGCGCCGCGATCACGCGGTCGGCATCCTCGATGCTGTCGGCGGACGAGGTGCGGTACGGCATCCGCACGGCGAGCACGTTCTCCGCCCCCAGCGCTTCCGCCGAGAGATACGCCGACAGCGCCGAGTCGATGCCGCCGCTCAAGCCGATGACGGCGCGGTGCATACCGATCTTGGCAATCTCGTCCTGAATGAAGCCGGTCAGCATCCGGCGGGCGATACCGGTATTGATGCGCAGCCGCTCCGACAGATCGGGTTTGGTCGCGGTCGTCATGAGGGGTTCTCCTTCAGGATGCGGGCGAGTTCGCGCTGCACCAGCGTCGGGCGCTCGTCGCGCAGGAGCGGCAGCCGCCCGCGCGTGCGGTGAAGCTGGTTCAGGTCGATTGTCTGGGTGAGCAGCGCTTCGTCGAAATACGTGCCGTGCAGCAGAAATTCGCCGTTGGGGTCAACCACCGACGAGCCGCCCCAGAAGTTCTTGCCGTCCTCATAGCCGACCCGGTTGCAATGGATGACGTAGTCGGTGAACATGCTGCCGTATGCCTGATTGACCAGCTCAACCCAGCGCGTGCCGGAGAGACGGTCGCCCTCGTCGAGTCCCCGGCTGGGGCTGGCGCTGATGAAGATCAGCAAATCCGCGCCGTCCAGCCACAGCAGGTAGGCGGGTGAGACATGCCAGAAATCCTCGCAGATCAACATGCCGACGCGCCCGAAGCGTGTGTCGAAGGCGCGCACGTGCTCGCCCTGATCGAAGTAGCGCGATTCGTCGAACATGCCGTAGGTCGGAAGGTAAATCTTGTGGTGAACATGGACAATTTCGCCGCCGGAAAGATAAGCGCTGGCGATGAAAAAGCGCTGGCGCTCGTCCTCGTGGACGAAGCCGAACACGAGGTCAAGTTTTTTGCTGGCTTCAAGCAGCGCGCCGAAAGTCGGGTCATCGGCGCGGGCTTGGATGGCGACTTCCGGCACCAAATCCTGCACCTGATAGCCGGTCAGCGAAAGTTCGGGAAAGACGAGCAGGTCGACGCCGGCATCAACGGCGCGCTCGGCGTATTCGAGGTGCTTCTGGAGATTCGCCCGGACATCCCCGATTTTGGGATAAATCTGCGCTAAGCCGACAGTGAGATGCACGAGAGGTTCGCTCCTTCTAGCTTTCCTGCGTATTGTCTGGAATAGTCTTCAACATCGCTTCAATAGCGAGCTTGAGCTTAGGAAGGTCGTGCTCAATCACATTCCACAAGATATCTACATTCATGTCGAGGTAGCCATGAACGAGGCGGTTGCGGAACCCGCTGATTCCGATCCAGTCGATGTCGGGCTGCGTACTTTTCAGAGTATCAGAGAGGCGCTGGGTGCTCTCTGCCATCGTCTGCAAGTAATAAAGAACCGCCGCGCGAGTGTGTTTGGCGGTTTCGAATGCAGCGCGTCCAGATTCAGTCAGTTCTTCGATATTAGCGATACATTCGAGAACATAGATCAAATAGACTCTATCCTGATTGGTGGTCACAGGGGGATCGCTTCCTTAAGCACTTCAGCACGTATGAGCGGGTGCAAATCTTCTTCACTCACCAGATCGACTTGCCGACCCAGCAATACCTGCAACTCCATCAACAGGTTTCCGCCTCCCCAGGCTGCATTGTCCAGTCCATCGACCAGAAGATCGATGTCGCTGTCGGGCGTGGCTTCTCCGCGCGCGACCGATCCGAACACGCGGATGTTGGTTACACCCTGCGCACCGGCAAGCTGCAATATCTGTTCGCGCCGTGCGCCAATCAGTTCGTCAATGCCGATGCCGGATTGGATCGCTGGTTTCATGGCTGTATTTCTCCTCGCTCACGTCTATTGTAA
>JADLHH010000618.1 GCA_020848855.1 Anaerolineae bacterium
CCCATCACCTGCCGCGACGCGATATTGAGCGTGCCGAGGTCGCGGGCGCTGGGGTTCACCCGCGCCAATACGGCGGGCGCTGACTGCCGGGGGTCTAAGGTGACGGTGTACGAGTTGGTGTCGACCGTGAAGCGGATTTCAAGCAACGTATATGGGCGGCGGGTGTAGTCGCCCGACAGCGTCACGAACAGCGAATCGGCGTTGCGCAGCGCCGCGATACTGCGTCCCTCGTTTTCAACGCGCACGGCATCGGGGTAGGCGTCCCAGTCCGAAAGATCGCCGTCGATAGCGATCTGGGTGATCGGCTGTGATGCGGGCTGCGCTTCCGCGAACGGGCTGTAGACGATCACGCCGGGTCCGCCGGGCAGCGACCCGGTGATCGACTCGGCTTCCCGCTGCATGTCGGCGGTGATCTGTTCTTCTGATGGGCTGATCCAGTAAGGCGTGTTCTCGACCCCGTCAATTTCGACGCTGAAGCTTCCGGTAATCCCCGCGTGGGCGAAGGCGGTCGAGCCGGTGTACAGGCTGCGCACGGCGACGTAGGCGTTGGGAAAGACCGCGCCCGCCGCGCCGCTGATGGTGACGGTTCCGGTCGCGGACGGGGGAGAGACGGTGATGTGCTCCAGCACCGGCGGTTCGCCCGGTTGGGGTAAATCGGGCTGCGCGAGCACGCCGATTGCGCCCAGCAGCACCAGGACAGGCAGGAGAAGACGACGCAAAGTGATTGCTCCGGTGTCAGTCGCTAAAGGCAGTATAGAAAGAGTCGCCTCGCATTGTCAATTTTGAGGCGAAGATCATCACGGTCGAAAGTCGAGCTTGTCGATCAGCCGGTCGAGCGCGTCGAGCAGGGCGTCGGGTGTGTCGTTGTTCAGCAGCGTATAATCGGCAAGGGCAATCGGTCCGCCCTTTTCGAGATTTTCGATCTCCTGATAATCGCGCCGCTCGGCTTCCGCCGACGACAGCGGGCGCTCCTGCCGCCGGGCGAGGCGGGCGTAGCGCAGGGCGCGCTCGCTGACAACCGCGACAACCGTCAATTCACCGGTCAGTTCGGCGCGCAGGGTCTTGTACTCGCTCCAGCTATACAGCCCGTCGATGACGATGCAGCTATACCGTTCGAGCGCCTGCCTGAGGATGGGCAGCGCGCGCCGGGCGATGGCGTCCATGCCTTCGTTGCTGCGGAATTCCTCGCGGACGATGCGCTCGTTTTCCGGGTTCAGCGGCAAGCCGCGCCGCGACACTTCATCGACGACGATGCTGCCGAAGCGGTACTGAAAAAAGCCCTGGGCTTCCAGATGCCGGGCGCACAGCGATTTGCCTGCGCCGGGCATTCCCACCAATGCGAGCGCGCGCGAAGTCTTCCCCTGTTCCACTGGACCTCGATTCCTGTTTCGGTAGCTGTCCAAACCGGGGCGGATTATACATCAGCGCGCCCGCCGGGAACATTCCGGCGCTGCTGCCGTTCCGATCTGGCACATTCGCCGGCGACGAGTCACGCGCATGGCGGGCTAACATTCGTTATAATCGGGGTCATGATAAATCCGGTGAATCCGTACCACGCTGGGTACAACGACCCCTCTGGCATCGCCGCCGCCCCGTTTGCCGGGCGTAAAGACAGCTTTGCCCGCCTCTATGCCCGCCTGTTCGACCCGGTCAACACCGGCGCGATCCTGTTCCTGGGGCGGCAGCACGTCGGCAAGACGGCGCTGCTCCATAACGCGATCACGATTTTCCGCGAGACGACCGTCGGCGTGTACGTGCCGCTGCGCGAGACCAATCTCGATACCGAAGCCTACTGGCTGCTGGCGCTGGCGCAGGCGATCACAACTGTGCTGGTGGAAGACGGCTACACGGTCAGCCGGCTGTCGCAGCTTGACCCGATTGGCGACCAGCCGCGTCAATGGCTGGGAGTGACCTTCCTGCCGCAAGTGTTGGGCGCGGTGCGGCGCAAGCTGCTGATCCTGCTGGACGACTCCGACTGCCTGCTGATGGCGGTGCGCTCCGGGCAGCTTCCGAGCGACACGTTTGCTTATCTCGCCAGCCTGGCGAAGAAGTTTCAGAACCTGTACTTCGCGCTGACGCTTGACGGCGTTTATGAGTCCGACGTGGATGACTTCGCGCCGCTGGTCGCGCCGATTGACGTGATCCGGCTGACGAACCTGAACGCCGACGAAACGCAGTGGCTGCTGCAAATGCCGGCGCGCGGGCTGTACGTCGTGCCGGACGACCGGGCGCTGTCGGCGCACAAGCTGATCGGCGGCGCGCCGGGGCTGGCGCAGCACCTCGGCTACGAATTCTTTCGGCGCTGGGAGACGTATCCCGAACTGAACGTCTTCACGCTCGACGATTTGAAGACGGTCACGTCCGCGCTCTATCTTTTCAATGAAGCCGATTATCGCGGTTTGTGGGAGCGGCTGAACGCCAACGAACGTATCGTGCTGACGGCGATCAGCGATCTGCACTATAACGATCCTCTGGGCAAGCTCGACGCGACAGCGATTCAGGGCTGGCTGGTCGAGACCGATTTCCCGCTGGATATCACGGCGATCAACGCCACGCTGCGCAGCCTGGAATACCGTGACGTGCTCGTGCCGACTCCCGGCGGCATTGCCCTGAGCGCGTCGCTGATGCAGTCGTGGCTGCTGGACAACGCCCGGCTGGGGCGACGGATGCCGCCTTCCGCCAGCAGCGCGCCACCCCCGGAGCCGGCGCGCGGCTTCGCCATCACGCCGCGCCTGCTGCGGACGCTGTTCATCATCCTCGTCATTCTGGTGATCGCCAACATCATCGCCTATGCGTGGGTCAACAGCGGCTCGCCGGGTATCACCCCGAATCTGGAGCCGACCGTCACGCTTTCGACCTCGCAGTAAACGCAGGTGAAAGTTCGAAGTTAAAGTAGGATTGGCGAGGACGGAAGCCTGCATTTCACGTTCAACTCTGAACCTGTAACTTCGGGAATTTCCCGACGGGCGGGCGGCTGTAAAAAAGTTACAAATGTTTGCAATATGTTTTTCACCAGATTAATCGACTTGCGTTATACTTGCGGCAAATCGCACCGCCGTAGGCGAAACGCAAGGAGCAAGGCGTGACACCCCCGCCCGATATTCCTGAAAAGGAGATACGCAAACGCTGTGCCGGGCTGCTCGCTGCTGCTGCTGAAGAAGCGCAGCGGCTAGGGCACAACTACATCGGCACGGAGCATATCTTCATCGCGCTGACCAAGATCGACGACGGCGCGACCGCTGGGCTGCTGCGTCGCGCCGGGTTGAACCCGCGTCAGGTGCGCAACGAGATACGCCGCGAGATCGGCACGGGCGAAGGCATCCTCGATGAAGTGCTGCCGATCACGCCGCGCGCGGAGATGGTGCTGTCGCTGGCGATCTTCATGGCAGACCGCGAGGATTCGGACGAAGTTGACTAGCCGCATATCCTGCTGGCGCTGCTGCAGGAAGGCGAGGGCGTGCCCATCCGCACGCTGATCGAGATGGGGTTTAACGTCAACCTGTGGCTTCAGCGGCTGCTCAACGAAGCCTACGAAAAAGACCTTGCCAGCCCGGACGAGAGCGATCTGTACCGCTTTGATGATCTCGACGACCTGATCGACGATAATTATCTGGTGTCGTCGGAACACGACTCGCGCCCGAACGGGCGCACGCCGACGCCGCTGCTCGACAAGTACGGGCGCGACCTGACGCTGCAAGCCATCGACGGCAAGATCGGTCCGGCGATTGCGCGCGAGCAGGAAATCCGCGCGGTGGCGCGCACGCTGGCGCGCAGCAAGAAGAATAATCCGCTGCTGCTGGGCGACGCCGGGGTGGGCAAGACGGCGGTGGTCGAAGGGCTGGCGTACGCCATCGCCAAAGGAACCGCGCCTGAGCCGCTGCTCCGCAAGCGGATCGTCCAGCTTGAGATGGGCGTGCTGACCGCCAACACCAGCCTGCGCGGGCAGTTCGAGGAACGGCTGATCGGCATGATCGAGGAGACCAGCCGCGCCGGGAACGTCATCTGGTTCATCGACGAGATTCACACGATTGTCGGCGCGGGCGACACGATTGACAGCAACCTCGACGCTGCCAACATCCTCAAGCCGGCGCTGGCGCGCGGCGACATCAACTGCATCGGCGCGACGACGCACGAAGAATATCGCCGCGCGATTGCGCAGGACCCGGCGCTGGATCGCCGCTTCCGCACGATTGACATCGAGGAGCCGAGCGAGGAAGACGCGCTGGCGATCCTCACGTCGCAGCGCGAGCGGCTGGAGCAGTATCACGCCGTCACCATTCGCCCGGAAGCGCTGGAAGCGGCGGTGCGCCTGTCGGTGCGCTTCATGTCCGACCGCCGCCTGCCGGACAAGGCGCTCGACCTGCTGGACGAAGCCTGCACGCGGGTGACGATCCGCACCGTTTCGCCAGATGAAGACAGCGATCAGTCCGCCGAAGTACACATCGAGAATATCGCGGCGGTGCTGTCGGAGTGGACGGGCATCCCCGCCAACGAACTGGACACCGACGAGAAACGCCGCCTCGCCGACCTGAAGACGACGCTGCTGAGCCGCGTCATCGGGCAGGACGAGGCGGTCGATCTGGTCACGGCGGCGATCAAGACGGCGCGCGCCGGGCTGGGCGACCCGCACCGCCCGATTGGGGCGTTCCTGTTTCTGGGACCGTCGGGCGTTGGCAAGACCGAACTGGCGCGGGC
>JADLHH010000619.1 GCA_020848855.1 Anaerolineae bacterium
GACGCGCTGCCCGTATTCGGTCAGCCGGTAGTAGCGCCGGCGCTCGTCGCTCAGCTTCGCGTCGACCCGCTCGTCCGCTTCGACGATCAGGTTCTGGTAGATCATCTGCTTGATTGAGCGGTACAGCGTCCCCGGACCGATATTGACCGCGCTGTTCGTCATCTGCGCGATCTGCTGCATGATACCGTAGCCGTGCAGCTCGCCGTCTGCCAGCACCAGCAGAATGTGAAATACCGCCGGGGACAGCGGCAGCAGGCGGTTGGGATCGTCCATCAGTCAGCCTTTATATCTACTATAGATATAGTCATAGTGGATATTGTGCGCTGCTTGGCGCGAATTGTCAAGACACTGAGGGGGTTACGCTCGGCTTCGGTTGCGCGCCATGATCTGCATAATGCGCGTCTGGCGGGCGAAGATCACCAGAATGTCGCCGGCGCGCACCGGGAGTTCGCCTTCGGGATGCACCTCGACCTGATCGTTGCGCTCGTGCAGCACGATATCCATGTCGTTCTCGTCCTGCAGCGCTGATATGGTGCTGCCGTCCATAAACGACCCCGGCTCGATTTGCAGGCGGATCACGCTGTAGGCTTCGCCGCGAATCTGGAGCATCGGCGCGATATCTGCGCCCAGCGCCATCCCCGCGAACGCCGGCGCGGAGTGATCCGACGAACTGAGCGTCTCGGCGTTGAGCGAGCGCTTGAGATGGTTGGACAGCTCGGTATCCCACATACGGACGACGATCCGCATCTTCGAATTCATCTCGCGGGCGCGCACGCACACTTCCAGGTTGAGGAAGTCGTTCGACGTACAGACGATCAGCGCCTGGGCATAGCGCACCCCGGCTTTTTCGAGCGTCGCGGCGCTGCGCCCATCGCCGACGATCAGCGGGACGTGCAGGTTTTCGAAGTCCGGCAGCGGGTGATCGGTCGGGTTGAGGTCGATGGCGACCACTTCCGATCCCATCTCCACCAGCGAGCGCAGCACCCGCGCGCCCACATGCCCAATTCCCAGCACGATGATGTGATTGCGGTAGGTCGATGCCACAGCTTCCTCCCAGGCGGTGCGCCGCTCACCGCGATTGAAAAACAGGCGCACGAAATCGGTGACGCCGCGTCCGACCACGTACAGGGCGACCAGCGGCATGATGTACCAGAAAGCGATGAGATACGGCTCCGGCGGGGTTTCGCCGAAGCTCTCGAAGACCATCAGCGCGACCATCATATAGGGCAGGTCGACGAATGGCACACGCGGGTAGCCCGCCACGACCAGCAGTTCGCCGTACAGCCAGCCGCCGCCCAGCGTGGCGATGGCGAATGCGAGAATCGGGCGGCGGAATTCGCGCCACAGCGCCGAGGTATCGCGCCAGGCGGCGCGCAGGGTGCGCATCCAGCGGCGGCGGGTCTGCGGGACGAACAGTTGGGCACGGGTCACGCGGCAGCTCCGGCTGTGCTCGACACAATGCGTCGATTGTAGCACGAGACGGTGTGAAGTCCTGATCATCAGGCGGGATTTGCCGGATTCGGCGCCCGCGCGGCAGATACGACTGGGGGCTAGGCTGTTTTTAGATCCAATGTACAGTTGTTCACACTGAACGGGTGTTCTATCATAGAGTATAGTCACCAACCGCTTCAAACGGCTTGCGTCCATCCCATACGGCATCCTGCCCGCGCGAAGCGTTTGGCAGCGCAGCCCACACTGCTCGTGAAAGCGAAGTCTACTCAAACGGCATAGGGAGAAACATCTTTTATGGATGGGATGATTGTGCCTCGCGCCACGCGGCGCGAATGGATTGGGCTTGCGGTGCTGATGCTGCCGACCCTGCTGATCGTCATGGACTTGACCGTGTTGCACCTGGCAGTTCCGCACCTGAGCGAAGACCTTCAGCCGACCAGCACGCAGCTTCTCTGGATTGTGGATATCTACGGCTTCATGATCGCCGGCTCGCTGATCACGATGGGAACGCTGGGCGACCGGATCGGGCGGCGGAAGCTGCTCATGCTCGGCGCGACCGCATTCGGGCTGGCATCGATCCTGGCGGCTTTTTCGACCAGCGCCGCCTTGCTGATCGCCACACGCGCCCTGCTCGGCGTCGCCGGGGCAACCCTGATGCCGTCCACCTTGTCGCTGATCCGCAATATGTTCCTCGATTCCCGGCAGCGCACCACCGCCATCGGCATCTGGGTATCCGGCTTCTCGGTTGGCAGCGCCATCGGTCCGCTGGTGGGCGGCTTCCTGCTGGAGCATTTCTGGTGGGGTTCGGTTTTCCTGCTGGGCGTGCCGGTGATGATCATCCTGCTGATAGCCGGTCCGCTGCTGCTGCCGGAGTACAAAGACCCGAAGCCCGGTAAGTTCGATCTGCTCAGCGCCGGGCTGTCGCTGGCAGCGGTCTTGTTGATCATCTACGGTCTCAAGCAGATCGCTCAGGAGGGCTTTGGTGCAGTTCCGGCGCTGTCGATTCTTGCCGGTCTGGTCGTCGGTACGGTGTTCGTGCGGCGGCAGCGCACCCTGACCGACCCGCTGATCGATCTTCGCCTGTTCCGCATACCCGCTTTCAGCACGTCACTGGTCACCTACACCACCGGCGCAGCCATTGCCTTTGGCACGTTCCTGTTCATCGCCCAGTATCTCCAGCTTGTCCTGGGCTTGTCGCCGCTGAACGCCGGTCTTTGGTCGCTGCCCGGCGCGGTCACGTCTATTATCGGCTCGAATATCGCTCCGGTGATCGTGCGGCGCGTGCGCCCGGCGTATGTGGTCGCAGGCGGCTTACTGCTCGCTGCCGTCGGCTTATTGCTCATTACGCAAATCGGCACCGACTCGCTGGCGCTGATCGTGACCGGCAACGTGCTGATGTCGCTCGGCTTCGGTATGACCTTCACCCTGACCGCCGATCTGGTCGTCGGCTCTGCGCCCCCGGAACGGGCAGGCGCTGCCTCGGCGATTTCGGAAACAGGCGCGGAGTTCGGCGGGGCGTTCGGGATTGCTGTTCTGGGCAGCCTCGGCATGGCGATTTACCGCAGTGGGATGGCGGCAGGGCTTCCGCCCGGCATTCCGGCGGAAGCGGCAGCCGCCGCGCAGGAAACGCTCGGCGGCGCGCTGGCGGTCGCTTCGGAGCTGCCCGACCCGTTAGGCACGGCGCTGCTCAGCGTCGCGCATGAAGGCTTCGTACACGGGCTGCAGCTAATCGCGCTGATCGGCATTGTGGCGTTCGTGAGCGCCGCGATTGTCAGCGCCTCGATGCTTCGGCACGTCCAGCCGCACGCGGAAGCGCCGTCCGAGCCAGAGATCGAAGAAATCGAGTTGGCGGCGTAAACCGCTGCGCAGCGACACACGAAGTGAAACGAGGGGGACAACCGTCCCCCTCGTTCTTTGCGTCTTTGCGTTGAATCTTTTCTTTTTTCCTACGCCCACTCCGGCAGCGGGCGGCAGCACAGCACCAACTGCTTCGCCGCGCGCACCTCGTCCAGCCGCGCGACCGGCGTCGTGTGCGGCGCGTCCTTCAGCAAATCAGGCTCGGTGTGGACTTCTTCGGCGATGGTCTTCATCACGTCGATGAAGCGGTCGAGCGTCACCTTGTCCTCGGTCTCGGTCGGCTCGATCAGCAGCGCTTCCGGCACGATCAGCGGGAAATAATTGGTCGGCGGGTGGATGTTGTAATCCATCAGCCGCTTGGAGATGTCGAGCGCGTGTACGTCCGGCACGTCCTCGAAATGCCCCTCCATCACGAACTCGTGCGCGCAGATGCGGTCGTAAGGCATCGGGTACACGCCGCGCAGCTTCGCCCGCACGTAGTTGGCGTTCAGCACCGCGTGGCGTGAAACCTCGCGCAGCCCCGACCCGCCGTAGCTGCGGATGTAGGTGTAGGCGCGGACATGCATCCCGAAATTGCCCTGAAACGCCTTGATGCGCCCGATGGATTTCTCCGGCATCCGCAAGCCGTAGAGCGGCGCATCGTCTTCGTCAGCCGCTTCTTCGACGATCTCGACGACTGGACCGGGGCGGAAGGGCAGCAGCCTGTCGTTCATGGCGACCGCGCCGCAGCCGGGACCGCCGCCGCCGTGCGGGGTCGAGAACGTCTTGTGCAGGTTGTAATGCATCACGTCGAAACCGAGTTCGCCCGGCTTGACGATGCCCAGCAGCGCGTTCATATTCGCGCCGTCCATGTACATCAAGCCGCCGCAGCCATGCACCAGATTGATGATCTCGATGATGTGGCTGTCGAATACGCCCAGCGTGCTGGGCACGGTGATCATCATGCCGGCGACATCCGCGCCGCAGGCTTCGCGCAGGGCGTCGAGATTCACGTCGCCGTTGTCGTCTGACGGCAGCTCGACCACCTGCAGCCCCGCCATCGAAACCGTCGCCGGGTTCGTGCCGTGCGCGCTGTTCGGCACGAGAATTTTGGTGCGCGCCGTGTCACTGCGGTCCAGATGATATTTGCGGATCATCAGGATGCCGGCAAGCTCACCCTGCGCGCCCGCCGCCGGGGTCAGGCTTGCGCCAGCGAACCCGGCGATCTCTGCCAGCCAGCTTTGCAGCCCATGCATCAGCGCCAGCGCGCCCTGCGAGCCGGCTTCGTCGCTCAGCGGGTGCAGCGCCGCGAAACCGGGCAGCCGCGCCGCGTCCTCGTTGACCTTCGGGTTGTACTTCATCGTGCATGAGCCGAGCGGATAGAAGCCGCCGTCGATGCTGTAGTTGAGCTTGCTCAGGTTGGTGAATTGGCGGATCACCTGAAGCTCGCTGACTTCCGGCAAATCGAGGTCGTCGCGCAGCAGGTCGGCAGGCAGCGCCGTTTCTGGCACGTCCACGTCGGGCAGGGTCGCGCCGGTGCGACCGGGCACGCTCTGATCGTATATCGTCGCCATCACTTTGCCTCCCGTAGAACGTCAACCAGCGTATCGATTTCTTCCTTGCTGTTGACTTCGGTGACGCACACCAGCATGTGATCCTTCAGGTCGGGGTAGTCGATGCCGAGGTCGTAGCCGCCGACGATCCCTTCCGTCAGCAGACGCTCATTCACCTGCGCGACTGGGACAGGGCACTTGACGGCGAACTCGTTGAAGAACGGCTTGCTCAGGTCGACCGAGTAGCCGCTGAGCAGGGCGATGCGGTCGGCGGCGTAGTGCGCCTTGTGGTAGCACAATTCGGCGACCTTCTTCAGCCCGGTCTTGCCCATCAACTGCATGTAGACCGTCGCCGCCAGCGCCATCAAGCCGGTGTTGGTGCAGATGTTGCTGGTCGCCTTCTCGCGGCGGATATCCTGCTCGCGCGGGCGGAGCGTCATCACGTAAGCCGTCTTCCCGTTGGAGTCGAGCGTCTCGCCGACGATGCGTCCGGCGATACGGCGAATCTGCGCCATCTTGGTGGCGAAGAAGCCGAGGTATGGTCCGCCGTAGCTGAGTGGGATGCCGAGCGGCTGCCCCTCGCCGACGACGATGTCTGCCCCCAGTTCGCCGGGGCTTTTGAACAGCGCCAGCGCCATCGGGTTGGCGACGAACACCAGCAGCGCGCCGGCGTCGTGGACTTTCTGTGCAAGCCCCTTGAAATCCTCGATCTGACCGAGGAAGTTGGGGTAGGCGACCGCCAGCATAGCGGTGTTGTCGTCGAGCAGGGCGACCAGATCGCTTACATCGCGCGCTTTGTCGTCGCCGACGAACTCGACGTGGTTGCCTTGGTGATACGTGCGCGTCACCTCGCGGTAGTGCGGGTGAATGTACGGGCTGAGGATAATTTTGGTGCGCTTGTGGCGGGCTGCTTCCAGCGCAACGGTGACCGATTCTGCGAGGCTGGTCGCGCCGTCGTAGTGGCTGGCATTCGCGCCGTCCATGCCGGTCAGCGTGGTGATCATCGACTGGTATTCGAAGATCGCCTGCAGCGTGCCCTGGCTGACTTCCGGCTGGTACGGCGTGTAGGCGGTCAGGAATTCGCCGCGCAGCAGGATGTGATTGACGGCAGCCGGGGTATAGTGGCAGTACGCGCCCGCACCCCGGAAGATGGCGAAATCCTGCGCGTTGTCGTTCGCTTCGCTCAGGGCGCGCAGTTCCGCCATGACTTCCATCTCGCTCATCGGCTCTGGCAAATCCAGCGCCGGGAAGCGGTAGCGCGACGGCACGGCTTCGAACAGGTCTTCAATGGTTGGGACGCCAATCGCAGCGAGCATCTGCTGACGTTCAATGTCGGTATGGGGAATATAGGTCATGGATAACCTCAGAAAGCGATTAGCTGTCAGCTATCAGCCTTCAGCTAGAACAATGGAAATAGCGGTGTGCCTTCACCCAGAACAGCATTTTTGCTCTGGCTGACAGCTAACTGCTGACCGCTGATTGC
>JADLHH010000620.1 GCA_020848855.1 Anaerolineae bacterium
GCATCGCCAGCGCGCCGTCGGCGGTGTTGTGGTCGGTGATGGCAATGCGGTCGATCCCGCGCCGCTGGCACAGCCGCCGGATAGCCTCGAACGGGACGACGCAGTCCTTCGACCACAGCGTGTGGCTGTGCAGTTCGACATGCCAGAATTCTTCAGTCATTCCGAATTTCCCGATTGGTCAGCGTCGATGCCTCTACTCAGCACTCAGAGCGTGTTTGTAAAAGCATAGGTTTACCCCCTCAACCCAACCCTTCTCCCCCGAATTCAGGGGAGAAGGGCTAAGAACACCTCGCTGCACCCTGATTTCCCCCTCCGTGAATTCGGGGAGGGGAAGCTGAGCGAAGCTCAGCCGGGGTGGGGTAGAAGCGAGAAGATGATGTAATCTGCGTCTTCACAAACACGCACTCAGTACTCTTTCGAAGCGATTGTAACAGCCCACCCGCCCTGCGAACAGCGTATGTTATAATGCGCCGCTTCAGAGGTGCGTACAGTCGTTGGTCAAGCGTCAGGTGCATTTTCCGGGGTTTTGTGGCAGACTGACGCACGACGAAATGGAGTTTTCGAGATAAAGCAAATGAATCGATCATCTGGGACGCTGCAAGCGCCGCCGCGCTATCTGCTGTGGCTGGTCACGGTGATCTTCTTCCTCCTCGTTGTCGCCGTGCTGGCGGGCTTGAGCTTCGTCAGCAGCGGTCAGCGCCTCGGCTCGCTGATTCCGTTCATCGTGATCGCCGTCGTCGGCGTGGTCGTCGCCCTCATTGGCGGCGCGGTCGTGTTCCGGCGGCGTCTGCCGCGCCTGATGTGGCTGTGGGTGACGCTGCTGGCAGTCGTCGCGCTGGCGGCGCTGGCAGGCGGGAGCATCTTCGCCTACCGCAACATCCTGCCGCCGCGCTATCAGGAACAGGTCGTGACCGAAATGCCGTTCATGCGCATGTTCATGCCGCCGACGCCCGAAGGCGGCGCAGTTCCGACCGTCGCGCCGCGTGAGGGCGGCTTATCGGCGGAAGACCTGCTGGCGCTGCCGCTGCCGCAGGTCAGCACCGAAGATGCCGCGCCGCCGACAGTCACACCGTCGTCATCGCCCGAAGCGACCGAAGCCGTCAGCGAGCCGGCAGTCGTGCTCGCGCCCAGCGAGACGCCGATTCCGTCGGTCACGCCAACGAGCCTTCCGCCGACCGACCCACCCGCCACGCCAATTCCGCCGACAAGCATCCCGGCGACGACCGCTCCGCAGCAGCAAACCAGCAATTTTTCGCGCCCAGCAGCGACGCGCATGTACGGCTTCACCTACGTGCGGCAGGGTTGGAACAACTGCGGTCCCGCCAACATCACGATGGCGCTGAGTCATTATGGCTGGCGCGAAAATCAGGATTACGCCGCCAACATCCTGAAGCCGAACAAAGAGGACAAGAACGTTTCGCCGGCAGAGATGGTCAGCTTCGTGCGCGAACAGACGCAGGTGAGCGCCATCACGCGCATGGGTGGCGACATGGAACTCATCAAGGATTTTATCGCCGCCAATATCCCGATCATCGTCGAGACAGGCTACTATCTCGAAGGTGAGAACTGGCTGGGTCATTATCAAACGGTCGTCGGCTATGACGACAACCAGAGCGTGTTCTACATCTTCGATAGCTGGCTGGGAACCGGAACCGATGGCGCAGGGCTGCCGGAACATTATTCCGACTTCGACGCCAACTGGCGCTATTTCAACCGCGCCTTCATCGTGATCTACGAGCGCGACCGCGAGAACGTGGTGCAGCAGATTCTGAGCGACCGCGCCGACGTGACCCGCGCCGACGAGCGCGCGCTGGCAGCGGCGCAGCAGGAAGCCAGCGCCAACCGTCAGGACGCGCTGGCGTGGTTCAACCTGGGCACATCGTACACCCGGCTCGGTCAGTACGAGCTGGGTGCGGCGGCTTACGATCAGGCGTTCCGGCTGGGGACGCTGCCGTTCCGCATGTTGTGGTACCAGTTTGGACCGTTTGAAGCCTATTTCGAGACCGGGCGCTACGACGAAGTGACCGCGCTGATCAACAGCAACCTGAGCACCGCCGGAAATTACGTCGAGGAGACGTTCTTCTGGCAGGGCAAGGTGTTCGCCGCGCAGGGACAGACCCAGCAGGCGGCGGCATCGTTCCAGCGCGCCATCGCCCAGAACCCGCGTTATCAGGCGGCGCGTGACGCGCTCGGCACGCTCAATCTGTAAAGGAAGCCCGCATGGACGCGGAACGACCGACTCGCCAGACTTCCCGCCAGATCGCCCGCTCGACCCTCACGGTGATGATCGCGTTCGCAGCCGCGAAAGCTATCAGCCTGGCGCAGACCTTCATCATCGCCCGCACCTTCGGCATCGGCAGCGCGTGGGATTCGTTCGTCACCGCCAACCGCATCCCGGAGCTGATCTTCACGCTGATCTCCGGGGGCGCGCTGGCATACGCCTTCATCCCGGTATTCAGCGGCTTTCTTTCGCGCGGGGATAAACCGGGCGCGTGGCACATCGCCTCGCACGTGATCAACACGATCTTCAGCGCGACGCTGGTGGTGAGCATCGTCGCGTTCCTCGCCGCGCCCTGGCTGGTCGAACACGTCGTCGCGCCGGGGTTCGCGCCGGACGTACAGGCGCAGACGGTCGAACTGATGCGCATCCTGCTGGTCAGCACGCTGATTTTCTCGGTCAGCGGGATCGTCATGGGCATTTTGCAGAGCCACAACCATTTTCTGCTGCCCGCGCTCGCGCCGATCATGTACGACGTGGGCATCCTGTTTGGCGTGATCTTCCTGCTGACCCCGTTCGGCGTGCGCGGGATTGCGATGGGCGCGGTGCTGGGCGCGGCGCTGCATTTTCTGATTCAGGTTCCCGGTCTGATCGGTTTTCGGGCGCGCTGGTATCCCGAACTCGGCTGGCGCGACCCTGACCTGTGGCACGTGATCCGGCTGATGATCCCGCGCATCGGCGGGCTGGGCGTGTTCAGCTTCAACTTCATCGTCATGAACAACATCGCCTCGCGGCTGGGCGCGGGGTCGGTCAGCGCGCTCGACTGGGGCTGGCGGCTGATGCAAATCCCGGAGACGTTGATCGGCACGGCGATGGGCACGGTGATCTTCCCGACGCTGGCGGCGCTGAGCGCAGTCGACGACGACGAAGGCAAGCGCATAGCGATGTCCGGGGCGCTGCGCTTCATCCTGATCGCCACCATCCCGTCCGCCATCGGCTTGATCCTGGTCGGGCGCACGCTGATCAGTCTGCTGGAAGGCGGCGCGTTCGACTCGTCGGCGTCGGCGCTGGTGTACAGCACGCTGCAATTCTTCACACTCGGTCTGGTCGTCCATTCGCTGCTGGAAATCGTCGCGCGCAGCTTCTACGCCGACAAGGACACGCTCACGCCGTTCTGGGC
>JADLHH010000621.1 GCA_020848855.1 Anaerolineae bacterium
ACATCGGTCATGCCAAGACCTACGTCTCGTTCGACGTGATCGTGCGCTACCTGCGCTTCAGCGGCTATAACGTCCTCTACGTCCAGAACATCACCGACGTGGGGCATCTGCTCGACTCCGGCGAAGATCGCATTTTGCGCAAAGCCGCGCAGACTCAGTCCAAGCCGATGGCGATTGCCGAACACTACGCCCGCGCCTATCAGGATGCGATGGATCGGCTCGGCGTGACGCGCCCGGACATTGTCCCGCGCGCCAGCGGGCACATTCCCGAACAGATCAGCATGATCGAGACGCTGCTCAGCAAGGGCTGCGCCTACGAGGTCAACGGCAGCGTCTATTTCGACGTGAGCCAGGACCCGGACTACGGCAAGCTTTCCAACCGCCGCGTCGAGCAGCAGGAAGCGGGAACGCGCGAAGCCGTGCGCGGCGAAAAGCGCAACCCCGAAGACTTCGCGCTCTGGAAAGTCGCCGAGCCGGAACACATTCTGCGCTGGGACAGCCCCTGGGGGGCAGGCTTCCCCGGCTGGCCTATTGAGTGCTCGGCGATGTCGAAGAAGTATCTGGGCGAGACGTTCGACATTCATGGCGGCGGCATCGACAACATCTTCCCGCACAACGAGAGCGAGATCGCCCAGAGCGAGTGCGCCAATGACGCCGAGTTCGCCCGCTACTGGATGCTGGTCGGCAGCCTGCTCGTCCCGGACGAAGGCGGCAACCCGGTCAAGATGTCCAAGAGCCTCGGCAATTTCGTGACCATCACCGATGCGCTGGCGAAATTTCGCCCGGAAGTCATCCGTATGTTCATGGAGAGCGCCCACTACAGCAATCCCATCGTCTACGAAGAAGGCTCGCTGGAAGGGGCGGCGCGCGGCTGGGAGCGGCTGTACAACGCCGTCCGGCTGGTGCGCCGGGCGATGAACACGGCTCCCGAAGGCAGTGGCGACAGCAGCGCCATTCTCGCGCGGGTGAACGAGACCAGAGCGGCGTTCAATGCGGCGATGGACGACGACTTCAACGCACCGCAGGCGCTGGCGGCGCTTCAGGAATTCACCCGCGACGTGAACAGCCTGCTCAACAGCGGGCAGGCGGTTGGCTTGGGTGTGCTTGCCGAAATTGACAATCTGTATGTCGCCATCGGCACTCAGGTGCTTGGCATTTTCCCGGAGAACGACGACACTGGAAGTGGCGACGGTGCGCGCGAAGCTGCCCTGGTCGATATGCTGATTCAGATGCGGGCGCAGGCGCGCGCCAGCAAAAACTGGGCGGAAAGCGACCGCATCCGCGACGAGCTGGCGAAGATCGGCGTGATCCTCGAAGACCGCGCCGACGGCACAATCTGGAAGACGGGCTAAATCCATGACTGTCGAATTCATCTATGGTCATTGGGCGGTGATGGAAGCGCTGCGCGCTGGGCGGCGCGCTATCGAGCAGCTTCTGGTGACCGAGACCGTCGAGGCGAAAGGGGTGGTAGCGGAAATTCTCGCCACCGCCGCCGAGCGCGGCATCACCGTCCGGCGCGTGCCCCGGCGCATCATCGACGATCTGGCGCAGGGCGCGAATCATCAGAATATGGCGCTGCGCACCGGCAGCTACCCGTATGCCGACCTCGAAGACGTGCTCGCCGTCAGCCAGAAGCGCGACGAAAAACCGTTCATCCTGATCCTCGACCTGCTCAAAGACCCGCAGAACGTCGGGGCGCTGCTGCGCGTCGCCGACGCCGTCGGCGTTCATGGCGTCGTCAGTCAGTAGCGGCGCGGAGTCGCCGTCACGCCGTCGGTCGTTAACGCCTCGTCGGGCGCGGTCGAACATCTGAACATCGTTCAGGTGACCAATCTGGTCAACGCCATGCGCGACCTGAAGTCGCAGGATGTGTGGATGGTCGGGCTGGATATCGGGCAGAACGTCCCGCCCATCGACAAAACCGACCTGAACATGTCGCTGGGGTTGGTGCTGGGCAGCGAGGGCGAAGGGCTGCGCCGCCTCGTGCGCGATACCTGCGACCTGCTGCTGGCGCTGCCGATGCGCGGCTCGGTCGCCAGCCTGAATGTGGCGACGACCGGCGCGGTGGCGCTGTACGCGGCATGGCAGGCGCGCGGCTGGCAGGGCTGGGCGCACGTTTGAAACCGCGCGCTTTCCTGAGGAGTGTCCAACATCGCGTGTTGTATTGTAGGGGCGCAGCGTGCTGCGCCCAGTGATATACATTCCATTTCCTCAGGTTTGAGGAATCTGCCCGCTTTCGTGTATTATTAAAGTGCCGAGTGCTGAGTGCTGAGGACTGGGTGAAAAGCCGGTTAAAAGTAAGAAAAGTTAAAAGTGAAAACACGGCGGTTGATATACGTTCACCTTTTAACCTTTGACTTTTAACTGTATTTGTCTCAGTCCTCAGTCCTCAAACCTCAGTCCTTTATTTCGCACCAAGGAGGAGCGCGCTCTTGGTTCCAGACCCGCGCTGAAAAAACGATGGCAGACGACGTAACCAATGACATCATCAATGAGACTCGCCAGAAGATGAAATCGACGCTGGCAGTCTTCGAGCAGGATTTGCTCGGCATTCGCAGCGGGCGCGCCAGCACCGCGCTGGTGGATCGCCTGCACGTTGACTACTACGGGCAGCCGACCGAGCTGCGCCAGCTTGCGACCATCTCGACGCCCGAACCGATGCAGATTCTCATCCGCCCCTACGAGAAATCGGCGGTCAAAGCCATCGAGAAAGCCATCCAGACAGCCGATCTGAACATCAACCCGGCGGTCGACGGTGACGTGATTCGCCTGAACATGCCGCCGCTGACGCGCGAGCGCCGTCAGGAATTGGTCAAGTTCCTGCACCGCCGCATGGAAGATGCCCGCGTCGCCGTCCGCAATATCCGCCGCTCCGGCAATGACGATCTCAAGGATTTTGAGAAGGAGAAGATGATCTCCGAAGATGAAGCGGCGTGGGGGCAGGAAGAAATTCAGAAGCTCACCGACAAATTCATCGCCGATATCGAGGAAAGCGGCAAGAACAAAGAGAAGGAAATCCTAGAGGTTTAACGTATGGTTGTAGTCGCGCGTGAAGAAATCAGGGAGAACGCTCCGAAGCGGGTCCCGAAGCACATCGCTATCATCATGGATGGCAACGGGCGCTGGGCGAAGGCGCGCGGGCTGCCGCGTGCCGAAGGACACCGGCAGGGCACGGAGAATCTGCGCCGAATCCTGCGCGCAGCCGTCGAAAACGGCATCGACATTCTGACCATCTACGCTTTTTCCACCGAAAACTGGTCGCGCCCCCGCGCCGAAGTGCGGATGCTGCTGCGCATTCTGGAAACGGTCATCGACCGCGAGCTGAACGAACTCCACGAGGAAGGCGTTCAGCTTCGGCATATCGGTCAGCTTGAGGGCATCAGCCCCGCGCTCCAGAAGAAAATTCATCACGCGATGGATTTGACCCGCAATAACACCCGCCTGATCCTCAACATCGCCTTCAACTACGGCGGGCGCGACGAAATCGTCCACGCGGTGCGCCGCATCATCGCCGACGGCATCCCCGCCGATCAGGTCAACGAGCAGGTAATCAGCAGTTATCTGTACACCAGCGACCTGCCCGATCCCGACCTGATCATCCGCACCAGCGGCGAGCTGCGTGTCAGCAATTTTCTGATCTGGCAGGGCGCTTACTCCGAATACTACGCGACGCCCACCTACTGGCCCGATTTCGACGAAGCCGAGCTGAAACACGCGCTGGAAGCCTATACCCAGCGCAAGCGGCGCTTCGGCATGACCGACGAGCAGCTAAACGAACAAGCCGGCTAGCGCTGCTGCCTCGCAATTCACCCGGTCTCACCCTGGTCGAAGGGGTGAGGTCAGGAATGTGCATCAAGGTATACAATAGCGTGTAGGGGCGGGTAAGCTTGCCCACTGAGCCTAGACTCGCCCCTATGGGTTTTCGTTTACTGTGATGGACGAGCCAACAGGACAAAACGAGATGCAGAATGATATGAGCCAGGTCAAGTCGGCGCTGCGCGAGCACCAGTACATCGCGACTGACGAAATCTCGACCGTCATGTTCCTGGCTGAGCGGCTGGGCAAACCGGTGCTCGCCGAAGGTCCGGCGGGTGTGGGCAAGACCGAACTGGCGAAGGCGTGGGCGAAGATCAGCAAACGTCCGCTCATTCGCTTGCAGTGCTACGAAGGTCTGGACGAGAGCAAGGCGCTCTACGAGTGGGAGTACGCCAAACAGATGCTCTACACCCAGCTTCTGCGCGACAAGCTGAGCCAACTCCTTTCCGATGCGGAAACGCTCTCCGCCGCCGCCGACCGGCTGGCGAGCGAAGAAGACGTGTTCTTCTCGGATCGCTTCCTGCTGGCGCGTCCGCTGCTTCAGGCGATTACCTCCAAAGAGCCGGTCGTGCTGCTCATCGACGAAATCGACCGCGCCGACGCCGAATTCGAAGCCTTCCTGCTCGAAGTCCTGAGCGATTTTCAGGTGTCTGTGCCCGAACTCGGCACGATCACGGCGGTACACCAGCCGCTGGTGCTGCTCACCAGCAACAACACCCGCGAGCTGTCCGAAGCGCGCAAGCGGCGCTGCCTGTACCTGTTCATAGACTACCCGAATGTCGAAACCGAGATGAATATCGTCCGGCTGCGCGTGCCCCAGTTGAGCCAGAAGCTGGCGCAGCAGGCGGTCGAGGTTGTTCAGAGCCTGCGCGCGATGGATTTGAAGAAGAATCCCAGCGTCTCCGAAACGATTGACTGGGCGCGGGCGCTGGTCATGCTCAATGCCGACAGCCTCGACAAAGCCACGCTCGAAAACACGCTGACGGTGCTGCTCAAGCACGAAAGCGACGTGCAGAAGGCGCGCCGCGCCCTGACCGGCGGGTCATCGCACCCGCTGGATCGTGACCCGCGCGAGCGCCGAGGCAGGAACCGCTGGGCGGGCGGCGAGTGGAATAATTAGCGGTGATTTGAGTCATTGGTGAGGGTGTCAAAAACCTTCTTGCCATGCCGAAAAACCCAATCGTCATCATTCACGCCAGAATGAAGCGAGGCATTCTCCCCTCCCTGAAATCGGGGAGGGGAAGCTCACCGCAGGTGAGCCGGGGTGGGGTCAAAGAAGGCTTCTTAGACGCCCTCATGTAACGCCCGCTTACCAAAACCAGATGGTCATCCACTACGGCGACGGCATCGAGCGCTGTAGGACGTTTTGGTAGACGAAATACACGACTGTAGCGACGACCGCGACGATGACGGTGTACAGCAGCGCCGTGCCCAGAAAGTCCATGATCTGCACCGATTGTCCGGCGGCGTCGGCATAGGGGCGAACCGCCGCGTAGGGTGCGAGCAGGGCGACGAGGAATGTCACGATGACGAGCACGACTAACCCGTAACGGAGCAGCCGCAGTCGTCCCTGAAGGTCGGTTTGGGAAATCATCGTCAGCCTCCTAAGCTATATTTTGCCCGATATTATTATCTGTGAGCTTCTCGATTCGAGTCAAACGACGAATGTTTGCTCTCGGTAAGAACTGGGTTTGTCGGGATGGACGATGAGCATCGCCGCGTTGGTGAGTATTTTTGGTGTCGCCTTCCTGTCGCTGTGGGCGTCGATCCCGGCGGGGCTGGCGCTGGGCGTGCATGTGATCGCGGTCGTCGTCACGGCGGCGGTCAGCTATGCCTGCGGCGTGGGGCTGATCGTGCTGGTCGGGCAGCCGCTGCGCGAGCGAATCCTGCGCCGCTTCGGCGGCAAATCAGCGGGCAGCCCCGACAGTACGATTATGCGCGTGTGGAATCGTTACGGCTTGATCGGGCTGGCGCTGCTCGCCCCGGTGACGACCGGCGCGCAGATCGGCGCGATCATCGGCATGTCGCTCAACGCGCCGCCGCGCCGCCTGTTCGTGTGGATGTCGCTCGGTGGGCTGGCGTGGGCGGTCATCTTCGCCGCGCTTATCTCGCTGGGTGTCGCGGCGGTCAATTCGTAGTCGTCCCTACACGGCGCGGACACATCCGCGTATAATCACAGCCAGTTAACCATTACAGAAAGCCAGCCACCATGCAGGACAAACTCGCGGCGATTGCGGCGCGGTACGACGAACTGGAACGCCTGCTCAGCGATCCCGACGTGATCACCGACTACGAGAAGGTCGCCGAATACAGCAAGGAGCGCTCCGGTCTGACCGAGATCGTCGAGGCGTTTCGCCAGTACCAGCGCGAGCAGGACGAGCTGGATGGCGCGCGGGCGATGCTCGATGACGAGAGCGACCCCGACCTGCGGGCGATGGCGCAGGACGAAGTCACGCGGCTGGAGAGCAGCATCGCCGAGCTTGAGGAGCGCCTCAAGGTCATGCTGCTGCCCAACGACCCGCGCGACGACACGAACGTGATCATGGAAATTCGCGCCGGGGCAGGTGGCGACGAAGCTGGCTTGTTCGCTGCCGACCTGTTCCGCATGTACAGTTACTACGCCGAGTCGCGCCGCTGGAAGATCGAGGTCATCGACCAGAACGAGACCGGCGTCGGCGGCTTCAAGGAAATCAAGTTCGAGGTTCGCGGGCATGGCGCGTTCAGCCGCCTGAAGTTCGAGAGCGGCGTGCATC
>JADLHH010000622.1 GCA_020848855.1 Anaerolineae bacterium
AGCGCTTGCTATGTCACGCATGGTTGTCGCCTCGTAGCCACCAGCAGCGAACAGCGACAGAGCCGTATCCAGAATGTGACGGCGCGTGCGCTGCGCCTTGTCGGTGAGGTTGGGAAGTTCGAGAGTCACAGAATCCCCTTAAAAGTGAACGTGTTCACTTTTATAATAGTAGAATTGAAGCTGAGAGTCAACCCGCTGGACAGCGCAAAACAGTGCAAAAAACCTGTAAAAATCGATTTTTCAGGATCATCGCCGACCTTCGAAAGCCGTTATAATCGACGTACCATGAAAAAGCATCAGACACAGGAAATCATCCTCTCGAAGCAGGACAGCCTCGCCCGGCGCAAGGCTCAGACCCCGCTCGACGCCATGCGCGCGCTGGCGGGTATGCAGAAGCGCCCCCAGCCGATGCTCAGCACCATCACCGACGACGGACACGTCATGCTGATCGGGCAGGTGCGCTACGGCACGCGCTCGTATGATCCGGTCACGCTGGCGCTGCAGTACGCGCGGGCAGGGCTGGACGGCGTCGCCCTGTTCACCGATAACCGCATCTACGACGGCGGGATCAACGATCTGGCGCTGATCACGCGGGCGATCAGCCTGCCGGTGCTGCTGCAAAACTACATCTTCGAGGAATATCAGGTGGTCGAAGCGCGGGCGGCGGGCGCGTCGTCGCTGACGCTGATCGCCGATGTCGTCAGCGCCGAGCGGCTGCGCGAGCTGGTTTCCGCCACCCAGCGTAACCGCATGTCTGCCGTCGTGCGCGTGCAGACCCACGCCCAGCTTCAAGCTGCGCTCGCCGTATGCCCAGCCGTGATCGAACTGGGCAGGCGCGACCCGGAGAGCGGCATCCTCAAGGTCGACCACATCGAATCGCTGCGCGCCGCCATCCCCGCCTCGACTCGTGTCCTGCTTTACAACCGCCTGCGCAGCTTCGACGAAGCTGCCGCGCTCGCCGCGCTGAAGCCGGATGCCGTGATGGTCAGTCCCCAGCTTTTGTCGCAGGAGGACGCCATCCCTCAACTGCGCGATATCTTCGGGAAATAGTCTGTTTCACAAAAGTTGCAATCAATCCAAATCCAGTTAACATTTCCACCAGATTCTGCGGAAATTCTGGGGGATTGCTTTGAGAAAATTGCGGGCGTTCCTTCTTTTGACGATGCTCCTCATCCCGGTCGTCGTGCTTGCGGCGCGCCAGGCAGCTCCAGCGCCTCGGCTCGAAATCACGGGCGTCAACGCCTCGGAAATGCCAACGGTGATCGTCACCGCCAACGTATACGATGCGCTCGGTCAGCCGATGCGCGGCTTGACCGCCGCCGATTTTTCGCTGACGGGCGAACTCGCCGAACAGGCGCAGATCATCAACGTCGAGAACATCAGCGACAATAACCTGCCCTTCGCCAGCGTCCTGCTGATCGACACCAGTTCAAGCATGATCGGCACGCCCATCGAAAATGCGCGCCTGGCAGCCCACGCCTTTATCGACAACATCGGGTCGAACGATCCGGTGGCGATCATGGTGTTCGACACGCAGGTCGTCCTGCTTCAGGACTACACCACCGACAAAGCCGCGCTCCACGCCGTGATCGACGGCGTGCAGGCGGGCGGCGAAACCGCGCTCTACCAGGCTAGCTATGATGCTATCGTCCACGCCGCCAGTTCGCCGACGCCGCGCCGCGCCGTGATCCTGCTGAGCGACGGCGCGGAATACGGCGGGCGCAGCACAGTCGCGCGGGAAGCTGCCGCCGCCGAAGCGCTGGTGCGCGGCGTGCCCGTCTACACGATTGGTCTCGGCTTTGGCGCCGACCGCACGTATTTGCAGGAACTGGCGTCCAGCACCAACGCCCGCACTTACGACCTCCCTACCCCCGAACAACTCACGCAGATTTACACCGACCTGGCGGCGCTGCTGCGCAGCCAGTACGTCATCACGCTCGACGCGCCGCTGCCGCTCGACGGCACGCAGTACAACCTGCAGCTTGCGGTGAACACGCCCGAAGGCGCAGCCGAAGCCTCGGCGGTGCTGCGCGCCCCCATCCCGGTGCCAATCGTGCGCCTGCCGCGCTTCGACGCGCCGCTGAGCGAGCCGACCGACATCGAAGCGACGGTGCTCGCCGACGACCCGCTGACCAGCATCATTTACGACCTCGACGGCAACGAGCCGATGACGCTCGACCCGGCGGCGACCATCATCCACATCGACCCGGTTAATCTCGCGCCCGGCGACCACGTGCTGACCGTCACCGCCACCAACGACGACGGCGATCAAGGCTCGGACGTGATTCCGCTGACCATCGCCGCGCTGCCTTCGCAGATCAGCCTGTCGCCCGACCCCGCTTCGCTCGGCGCGATCAACCAGCCGCAGACCATCACCGTGCAAACCAGCGGGCAGACCCCGGCGACCGCGATTTCGATCTCGTTTAACAACAGCGAGACCGCCACCGACCTGAGCGAGCCGTATAGCTTCAGCATCGACCCGATGCAGTTCCCGCCCGGCGATAACTCGGTCACCGTGCGGGTGACGAATGCCGGCGGCGTGACCGCCACCCAGACGTTCGACTTCACCGTCGCCGCGCTGCCGCCGCAGGTTGCGGTTACCGGCGTGCAGGAGGGGCAGCGCATCGAAGCGCCCGTCACCTTCCGCCTCGACATCACCACGCAGGAAGACATCGCCGAAGTCGACGCTTCGGTGAATGGGGCAGCCGTCGAGCCGAACGCCGACGGCAGCTATACGCTCGATCCGATCAACTTCGCAGCCGGCGCGAACGCGCTGACCATCCGCGCGACAACTGCCGGCGGACTCGCCGGAACTGCGCGCGTGAACGTGACGATTGCCGCCCTGCCGCCGCAGATCACCGTCAATGGGCTGGAGCCGGACGAGGTGCTGGGGCAGGATCGGGATATCACGTTCGATTTCGTTTCGCAGGCGCCCATCGCCCGTGTGACTGTTTTGGTTGATGAAGACGGCATCGCGACCCTGACTGGCGCGCCTTTCGGCGTCACGCTGCGCGTTCTCGACTTCGCGCCCGGCGCGCATACGCTGAGCGTGGTCGCTGTGGACGCCAACGGGCAGAGCAGCACGCTCGACGTGCCGTTCAGCATCGCGCCGGAGCCGGCGTTCACCGCGACCGCGACCGCCGTGATCGCCACGCAGGCGGCGCAGGCGACGGCAACCCAGCAGGCGGAGATGACCGCCAGCGCCGTGCAGGCGACGCAGGGCGCGCAGGAAGCCAACGCGACCGGCACGCAGATCGCCAACGCCAGCGAAACAGCGGCGGCGGCGATGGCAACCCAGGGCGCGCAGGCGACCCGGCAGGCACAGGCAACCGCAACACAGGGCGCTAACGCCAGTTCGACGGTCGCCGCGCTGGCGACGGAGTCAGCGCAGGCAGCCCAAGCCACCCAAAGCGCCGTCGATGCCGCCAGCACGCAGGGCGCGCAGGCGACGCAGACGGCTCAGAGCCTTGCCACCCAGACTGCCCTCGACGCGACCGCCACCGCAGCGGTTATTCAGGCGGTGCAGATCGCGCAGATCACGGCGACGGCGGAAACACGGCTGACTGTCACCACCGAAGCCCAAGCCACCCAGACCGCCGTATCGGCAGCAGCGACGGCGACCGACGCCGCCCGCGCCATCCAGCTTGCCAACGACCTCGCCACGCTCAATGCGCAGATGACGGCAACCGCCGAAATGCGCCTGACCATCACCACCGAAGCCCAAGCCACCCAGACTGCCGAATCGGCAGCGGCGACGGCAACCGACGCCGCCCGTGCTACTCAGCTTGCCAATGACCTCGCCACGCTCAACGCCAACATCACGGCGACAGCGGAGATCGTCCAGCAGACGGCGACTCAGCAGGCGCTCATGGTGGGGACAGGCGACGCCCGCGCAACCGAGCAGGCAATCGCCGAGACGACCGGAACCGCGATCGCACAGGCGACAGTCGCAGGACTCGCCACACAAGCCGCTGCCGAACAACAGGCGACACAGGCAGCCGAAAACGCCGCTGCCACGCAAGCCGCTGCCGAACAGCAGGCGACACAGGCAGCCGAAAACGCCGCTGCCACCCAGGGCGCGGTCGATGCCACTGCCACGCAGGACGCGCGCTCGACTGCCACGCAGGTGGTACAGGAAACGCAGGATGCGCTGGCGACGCGCGCCGCCGTGATCGTGGCGCAGACGCAGGCTGCCACCCGTGACGCGCTGGCAACCGCCAACGCACAGGCGCGGCAGGTGGCGCAGGAAACGCAGGCGGCACGCGCAACGCGCGCGGCGGAAACCACCCAGACCCAGCAGGCGAACACGACCGCGACCGCCGTGCAGGCGACGCAGAGCGCCGAAGACGCAACGGCGACGCAAGCCGCCCGCGACGCGACTGCCCAAGCCGAGCAAACGCTGAACGCGCTCGAAGCGACCGCCACGCAGTTCATCATCAACGCGACGGCAACCCGGCACGCGCTGGAGACGCGCAGCGCCAGCGACGCCGTCGCCACACAGACCGCCCAAGACGCCACCGCCACTGTCGAAGCCGAACAGACCGGCGTCGCCCAGTCCACCCTCGACGCGCAGGCAACCCTGCAGGCACAGGCGACAGTCGACCGGGCATCGCTGCTGACCGTCACGGCGGAGCAGCTTGCCAACCTGGCGACGGGCACGGCGGACGCCAACGCCACCCCCAGCGCGAACATCCTCGCCACTGAAGTGCAATCGACACAGGTCGCGCAGGCAAACGCCACGACCGACGCGCAGGCGACGATTGACACCCGGCTGACGGCGGTCGGACCCACTGCCACACCGCAGGACAGCGGTGAGCAGGGCGCGCCGACCGGGACGCCGCCGCCATCGCCGACGCTGACCGAAATTCAGGCGCAGGAGCCGCCCGCCAGCAGCAATGTCGCGCCGATCCTGATCGTGCTGATTGTGGTGATCGTGGTGATTATCGTGCTGGTGCTGGTGATGCGCGGGCGCGGCACACCGCCGCCGAGGCGGTAACGCATTTCCCGTAGGGGCGAGGCATACCTCGCCCCTACAATTTCTCCTGAACCGGTTTAGCGCTCGACGTTCTCGTCGGCGGGCGTGCGCCAGTATTTGCCGCCGCCCAGTTCGCGCCGCAGATATCCGAAATCGATCAGGTCGCGGCGCAGGCTCACGAAATCAGGCTCGTAGACAGTCTTGAGCACGGCGTTGACTTCCGGCTCGGTGTACATCCTGTCCGGCTCGAACAGCGTCGCCACCCAGCGCAGGACGACCAGCGTCTTTTTCTGCTTCTTGACCGGCAGATTGCGCAGCCGCCCGTTGATGGTGTAGTCGCGCAGCACCTGTTTGTCCGCCTCGTCCCAGTCGAGCGCGTCGATCCACCCGTTATCCGACACTTCGCGTTGCGGCACCGCCGCCAGCCGCTCGATTTGCGCTGCCATGTGCTTGAAATCGCCCAGCTTGCTGCGGTTGATGCTGTAGAAGCGCTGGTTGCCCGCCATGCGCAGACTGACGAATCCGATGCCGCGCAGTTTGCTCAGGTGGTGTGAAACGGTCGGCTCGCTCAGCTCAACGCGCTGTGCCAGATCGCCCACCGTCAATTCGCCGTCATTGAGCAGATTCAGCAGTGTCAGGCGACTTTCGTCCGCCAGCGCCTTCAGCATGTGGAGCAGGTAGGTACGGTCGTAGGTCGTCATCTCATCCCCATTTGACATCCGTATATTTTTACCATCATCTATTTTGATTATTGTCAAATTAGATGAATTGTCAAGAAGCAGGATCGGTATTTCTGCTGGCTTGGGCACACCGGTGTGTGCGCCTCTGCAAAGATCGGGAACCACTGCTTTCCGAATGGTGTATCTTTTATGGATCGATCCACTGGAAAGGCTGACGTTTTTGGAAGCCGATCTCATCCGCCGCGCCCGCGACGGCGACGACGCGGCTTATGAGCGCCTCGTCCGCGAGCATCAGGAGGCGGTGTTCCGGCTGGCGTACTTGTTCCTCGGCGATGCCGACGATGCCGAGGACACCGCGCAGGAGGTTTTTATCCGGGCGCACCGCTCGCTGGAGCGCTTCGACGAATCGCGCCCGCTGCGCCCATGGCTCCTGTCGATCACAGCCAACGCCGCGCGCAACCGCCGCCGCGCGTTCGGGCGCTACATGCACGCTCTGCGCCGCCTGATCCTGCCGGAACAGAGCGTGAGTGTCGAAGCCGAGCGCGCGCTGGAAGCGCAGGCGCTGTGGCAGGCGGTCAGACGGCTGAGCGCGGTCGATCAGGAAGTGATCTACCTGCGCTATTTTCTGGAGCTTTCGGTCAATGAAGCGGCAGAGGCGATGAACGTCGAGCCGGGCACGGTGAAGTCGCGCCTGAGCCGCGCTCTCAGTCGCCTGCGCGACGTGATCGAGCGCGATTTCCCGCTGCTCTCCGAAGGACGGCTCGGAAAGGAGCAGCCCGGCATATGAACCAGACGAATGGCGATTGGGACATGCAGGTACAAAACGTGGCGAAAGCCTTCCCCTATCCCCCCACCCCGGATATCGCCGGGGGGATGCAGCGCAGCGGGCGGCGCATCGACCGGCGGCGGGCGGCGCAGGCAGCGACGCTGCTGCTGATCGGGATGGTCGCGCTGCTCGCCGTGCCGGAGATTCGGGCGCAGGTGCTGATGTTTTTCCGCATCGGCGCGGTCGAGGTGATCGTCACGACGGCGACCCCGCCGGCGATGTTCGCGTCGGGTAATCTGCCCGATTCGGTGCTGGAGTTCCCCGGCGCGACCACGCTCGCCGACGCCGAGCAGCACGCCGGCTACCCGATCCCGCTGCCAGGCGCACTCGGCGCGCCGGATCGCGTCTATCTGATCGACGCCTTCCGCCCGATCGTCGTGCTGGCGTGGCTGGACGCCAGCGGCGCAGTCGAATACAGCCTGCACCTGCTCCCGGCGGGGACGTATTCCAGCAAGATGTATGAAGGCGATCTGGAAGAAACCGAAGTCAGCGGCGAGCGGGCGCTGTGGCTGCCGAATCCGCATCCGTATCTGCTGCGCACCGGCGCGACCGAATCCACCGTCAAGATACGACAGGTGACCGCGCACGCGCTGATGTGGGCGACGGCGGATGGGCAGATGACCTACCGGCTGGAGACGAATCACCCGCTGGAAGACGCGCTGCGCATCGCCGAATCGGTCGGTGGGAACGGCTGACCGCTGGCGGGTGTATTGCTTTGAGATGCAGACGAAAGGAGCGAACATGAATATTCGAAACGCGGCGATGCTCGTGCTGGGCATCCTGATCGGCATCACGATGCAGACGGTGATCGCCAAAGGCGACGCGCGCGTCACGATCAGCGGCGGCGACCTGCCGTATGAAGTCGAGATCACCGACGATGCCTGCCTGATGAACGCGCTGATGCCGGGCAACATCGACGATCACACGATGCGGGTGCGCACGCCGCCCAGCGTCGAGGGCGACGGCTACCTGATCACGCGCTACGACCTGCTCAACAACGGCGACTACCAGCCGTTCAACGCGGTACGCTTCTACTTCGACCCGCTCGGCGGCTACGGCTATGTCCAGAATGTGCCGGTCACGGGCAGCAGCGAGCGGGTTAACGACAACTGGTATCGCCCCAGCCGGCAGAGCCAGTTCGCAATCGAATACATCCTGACGCGCGCCCGCGCGCGCCTGCCGATCAGCGGCGGCGACACCGGGAATCCGTAGCCGTCGAGGCGAGGCATCTCGCCCGTACACCACAATCCAGCAAGCATTTTGGGAGGAAATGACCATCATGAAAGCGAAAATTCTGGTTGGGCTGCTGGCGCTGCTGCTGACGCAAACCGTGCTGGCGAAGGGACCGCCGCAGAAGGTCACGATCAGCGGCGGCGATTTGCCGGGCGAGATCGAGATCACCGACGACGAGGCGACGCTGAACGCGCTGGCGATGATGTCGCTTGAAGACTACACGACGCTCACGCCGGACGCGCCGGAAAACATCAGTGGCGACGGCTATCTGATCACGCGGTACTACCAGATGTCGTGGGGGCGTTACGTGGCGTTCGACGCGGTGCGCTACTACCCGAACCCCGACGGCGGCAGAGGTTATCTGAATTATCTCGGCATCATCAACGGCTCGTCGGAATACGACGGCAAATGGTTCCGGGCAAACGAGGCGGGCGAGGCGGCATTACAGGCGGTGATCGCCGGCAATGAAACGCGCGAAATGCCCGCATCGACTGCGAGCATCGTGCGCATCTTCCTGAACGCTTTCGCGGCGTTCGCCTCGCAGTAAAACAGCGCGGGCGATCCAGATGGATCGTCCGCGCGTATTCCTGTTGTGCCGCGACGACATACGCGGCGGGTGCGTCGCTCAGCCGGTCTGCATCGACATATTCGACATGCCGCCGAGCATCTCCAGCAGCGACTCGTAGGGGAAGACCATCGCATCTTCCGGCGCGGTGATCGGCGGGACGCTGTTGAAGCTGTTGCTGAACAGCGTCAGGTCAAACGCGACAGCCGGAGCCGGCTCGTCCTTGCTCTCCTTGCCGCTGTCCATCACTGCCATCATCGAAGCCATATCGAGCGAGAAGGTGGCGTGAACGGCGCGGACGAAAGCGTCTTCAACGCCGATGGTTTCGTCAATCACGAACGTCATGTTCTTGAGCATCTGCGAGGACATCGCCAGCGCCTGATCCATTTCCGACTGGCTCAGCGTCTGCCCCTGCGCTTCCAACTGCTCGCGCATGGCGTCCATCATCAGGTCGCGGAACGCCGGGGTGGACATCAGGCTGCCGAAGTCGAGCGTGAAGCGGAAAGTCTCCTCGTCGGGCATCCCAAGATCGACCTTCTCGACCGTCATAAACTCGCCGAGGAGCGCCGGGTCGCTGAACTGCTCGATGTACGCCTGCATATCGACGGAATCCATCGTCGCCGCCGACATCCCGCTGAACAGATCGGGCATTTCTTCCATCAGCGCCCGCACGAACCCCGCCAGATCGAGACCGACCCACCCGGACATGCCCGAATCGCCCAGATCGCTCAGGAGCGCCTGCAGGGTATCGAGATTCAGGTAGCCGACGCCGTCGACCATGCTCAGTTCAAGGGTCAGGCTGTTCGGCGCGTTCGGATCGACCTCCTGCACCAATTCAGGCGGGACGGTGACCGTCATCGAGAAATTGAAATCGAGGTTGTCGAGGACTTCCAGCAGCCCCTGAGCGGGGTCGCTCTCCATGACAGCCGAGTCGCTGCTGATGTTCGACGCGCCGGAATACGCGCCGCTGCCCATGATGGTGATCGCCAGCGGCTCTTCCATATCGGGCACGTTCGAGATCGTCAGGTTCATATTGAAATCGAAGGCAGCCGAGTCCAGGGTACGCATGACTTCCTGCGACCGGGTTAGCAGATCGCAGTCTTCCTGTGCCAGGTCGCCGCAGAAAACCGGCACGGTCGTCTGGGCGTAAGCAGCGCCGCTAACACACAGGATCAGCATCGCCGCCAGTAACACACTCTTCTTCATCACACGAATCTCCTTCATGGTGTACCAATCCCGCAAGCAGGATTATAACGCAGTTTATTTATATCATTGTTAATGAATTGCGAGACCCGATTTTCTGGGGGGATAGCGGGGCTGCTCAGGGCGTGTCTTCGTCGCCTTCGGGCTTTTCCTGCGTGCCGCCGAGGTAACCCGCCAGCCATTTGAGGGTATCGACCGCGCTGTGCGGCTGCTGTTCGCCCGCCATCAACTGGCGATCAACGTCGTCGCCCCGGCGCATGAGCGTGGCTTTGCTGCGGCTGTCGCCCATCACGGCGATCATCTGCGCCAGCTCTTTGAGGTTGTTGGCGAAAATCTTCAGCTCGTGCGGCGAAAGCTCGTCGGCGCGCGCGTCCAGCTCCAGCCGGACCGTCGCGGGGTCGAAATTCGCGGGGCGCTTGGGCGATGGGTCGAACGACTCCGCCATGCTTTGCAGGACGGCGTAAGCGGTGGCGACATCTTCGGCGAACTGGGTGAGCGTCCGCTTGCCGAGCATCCGCCGGAAAGCGATGATCGACTGGATGACGGTGCGCAGGTCGTCGAGCGGGCGGCGGCTTTCGGCGAGCGCCCGCTCGATGCGCTGGAGCCGCGCCATCGTCTGCTCGCGCACGTAGCCGCGCCACCATGCCAGGAACTGCGCGCGGGCGGCGGCGCTCCACGCGATCAGGGCGGTAATGCGCTGCAGGTCGTCGAGCAGCAGGTCGTCATCTTCGAGTGTTTCCAGGTCGGCGGTCAGCCGCCGCAGCACGACCCGCGTGATGAATTCCTGCTTCTGTTCGCCCGCCACCGCCAGCAGATGCCAGACGACTTCGGCTTCGAGGACGAGATGCGGGTGCTGCTGGATGGTGCGCGCCACCTGCTCCATGATTTCCAGCGACGAGCCGCGCCAGTCCCACGCGACCAGCAAGCCGACGTATACGTCCAGCGCTGCCTGCTGATCGAGATCGCCGACGGCGATCATCTGGGCGATCAGGGCGAGCGCGTCCGAATCGCTGCGCTCGCTCTGGCTGATGGCGTTGACGATAACCGGCAGGAAATCGTCGCGGCGGCTCGTCTGATGGATGATCTGATGCGAGAGATCGTCGCGGCGGTCGTGGAGCATCGCGCCGAGCAGGGTATCGAGCGCTTCGCCGGGAAGCCACACCGCGCCGCCGCCGATCAATTGGTTGACGAGGCGCTCAGCGCTGTACTTGCCGCCGTTGGGCGCGCTGCTGGCGTAAATCGCCCATAACTGGGTCATCGTGCCGGCGGTGAACATGGCAGGGTTGCGGGCTTCCAGCGCTCGCGCCAGCGTGACCAGAAAGACTTCGACGCCGTAGGTTTGCAAAATGGCGAGCGGGTCGCCTTCGCCCCGGCTGAGCGCCGCGCCCAGCCCATTGGGGAGCGCTGCCAGCAGGGCATCGTCGGCGAGCAGCGTTTCGAGCGCCGCCGGGTCGCGCCGCACCGCCAGCAGCAGCAGCGCCTGCGCCAGATCGGGTTCGGTGCGCGCGCGCTCCTGCGCCGAGAGAATGGCGTTGTGCAGCACTTCGCCCAGGTCGTAGCTGGCAGGCTCGCGCGCGACCAGCCGCAGCCAGTTGATCGCCGTCTCGGCGTCGCCGTCGAGGATGGCGACTCGCAGCGATGCCAGCGCCGCCGTTTTCAGACGCTCCGCCCAGCGACCGTCGGGGTCAGCGCCGCTGCTCAGGCGCGTGCGCACGAACGAATAGACGGCGTCCGGCTGGGTATCGAGGTCGCGCTGAAGCTGGTCGTAGAGCGCGGCGTCGAGTTCGGGGTCTTCGTCCATCGCGCGGGCGACGATTTGCGACGATTCGGGGTCGCGGGCTTCGAGCGCCTGCGTCAGCATCCGCGCGGCGTACAACCGCTTGAGTTCGCCTTCCGGCGGGATATCCCGCATCGCCGCCTTGAGCGCTTCGGGCGGCACGTCTTCGCCCGCCATGATCTGCGCGTCGAGGGCGTGGCGTTCGGCAACCGCCGTCAGGCTGTTCTGGAGATTGCGGTTGACCATGAGCGTCGAGGCAATCGAGTCCATCTGGTCGATGGCGCTCAGGAACATGGCAAGGTCGCCCTTCCACAACGCCAGCAGCCGCCGGATGAACGGCGTTTCCAGCACTTCGTCGTCGGGGTAGGTCTGCGCGTCCCAGTCGACGAGCCAGCGCCCGGTGATCACGCTGGCGGGCGCGAACACGACCCGCGCCTGGGTCATGGTCTTCTCGTGGCGGTTGGTCGAAAATGTGAAGTCCGGGCGGGAGTGTGACGGAAGCAGCGCCATCAAGCCGCGTATCACCGCCAGCCGCGCGCCGGTGTCGGCGGGGAAGTCGTGGATCATCAAGCCGCGCTCGTGCAGCGCCGCGCCGAGCATCCGCAGGGCGTGAGGGATGTCGATGCCGCGCGCGATGAGCGCATCGACCTGCGCGCGCCGCTGTCCTGCCGTCCAGTGGCTGACGGCGCTCAGCTTGAGCGGGGCGACGCGGGCAGTCTGGATCACGCCGTCGGCGGGCTGGGCGAACAGGGCGACCAGCGGCGCGAGATTGCCCGCCATGTCGGCGAGGACATCACGCGGGACGACCACGTACTCGTAGTAGGCTTTTCCGGCGCTGTTGTAGGCGCACGCCCAGACGAAGCGCTCGCCGGGTCCGGCAAAGCTGCCAAACGCCCGCGACGCCGCGAACGTCTCCCCGTCCATCGGTTTCAGCGAGGTGATCCCACGCCACAGCGCGGCGTCCTGCGGCGTCAGATGCTCGCTGATCGCCAGGATGCCGATCTCGTCCGAGGTATCGGACGTGCCGTAAATGATCCGTTCAAGCGTAATCGTCATCGACGCTTCCCAAAACTGCCGGACAGCATTGTATCATGGTTGGCGCTAATCGTCAGGAATAACGCAGCCGGCGGATGAAGTCGGCGCTTTGCAAGCGGCGTTCGAGCAGGTACAGGATGTAACCCTGAAGGATGCGCTCCAGGTCATCGTGCAGGCGGGTATCGACCTGAAGCGACTTCACCTGCGCGTAAGGGCTGCGCTGCATGTGGCGCAGCAGCTTGAGCGTCAGCATGGGCAGCGGCACGAACGACGAGCCGCGCGCCGCGTCGCGCGGGCAGACGACGCCGCCTTCGGCATAGGTGAAGAACTGGTCTTCGGGCTGCACGTCCTCGTGCCCGATCACGCATTCGTTCAGTTCCGGGCGGAAGCCAGCCAGATCGAGCAGATGAAGCTCGTAATAACGCAGCGCGAGCCGGGGGTCGGTCTCGCCGCACAAACGCTCGAAGGTGGCGTCGAGCAGCGCGAACAGCCGCGCCGTGTCGTCATCGCCGTCGAGGGCGAAGCGGTCGCACAGTTCGGCAGCGTAGGCGGCATACGCGCCGAGTGTGAGGTCGTCGCGCAGCGGCAGATACGGCGCGACCATCTCCGCCTGCACGGCGATGCCCAGGTCGCGCCCGCGATGGATCAGCATATCGGCGCGGGTGAACAGCTCGACGTGCCCGGTCTTGGTGCTGGTGAGCTTGCGCGCGCCTTTGACGACGACTTCGATTTTGCCGTGATGCGGCGTGAGCAGCGTCAGCAGGCGGTCGGCTTCGCCCAGGTCGAAGCGCTTGAGGATGATCGCCGGGGTGCGGAACGAACGTTCACGGGACGACATCGGTCAGCGATTCCGGACCAAACCCGCGCGGCAGCAGGTCGGAAAGCACGCCGTCATAGACAACCATGCCGTCTGGTTTGGCGAGGATCACGCGCAGGTTGGGCGCAAACTCGTAGAGCATCTGGCGACAGGTTCCGCAGGGCGAACCGGCGTTGGGGGTGACGATGGCAATGGCGTCGAATTCGCGCTGTCCTTCGCTCACGGCTTTGACCAGCGCGACCCGCTCGGCGCAAATCGTGGCGGGATAGGCGGCGTTCTCGACGTTACAGCCGCCGTAGACCGTGCCATCCCTGGCGCGCAGCGCCGCCCCGACCGGGTAGTGCGAATAGGGGATATAAGCATGACGCGCCGCATCGGTCGCCGCGCTAACGAGGGTATGGAGCGAGTCGTCCAAGCAAACATCCGTTCGTATACGTGCGGATATTATACCGCACTCGACCGGCGGCGTCACGGGCGTTTCGGCGAGGGGAGCGTCTTCCGTATTCTGCTGCCGCTCAAGCAGTCTGATACGACCGCAGAACCCGTGCCGTCCCTGTAAGCCGATAGCTGCCCAGCGCCGCCGGGATGAACGCCGTCTGCCCGGTGGTCAGCGTCAGCGCCGCGCTGCCGGGAGACGTGATTTCCGCCTCGCCATCGATGCAGGTCAGCACATGGAAGACGCGCCCGGCGGTGTCGAGGTCGGCAGAATCGCCGTGAAGCTGATGCAGCACCGTTTTGAAAAACGGAGATTCGACCACATTCACAACCGCGTCCCGCTCGCCGCCAATGTAGCGAAGCACGGGCAGCCTGCCTAACCGGGCGACTTCCAGCGCCTTGTCGAGATGCAGCGGGCGCGGCTTGCCGTCCAGCCCCATGCGCCCCCAGTCGTAGAAACGGTAGGTGATGTCGCTCGACTGCTGGATTTCGTAGACCAGCACGCCAGGTCCAAGCGCGTGGATCGTGCCGGCGGCGACATAGAGCACATCACCCGCCGAGACACCAGAATAGACCAGCATATCTTCCAACCGGTGCGCGCGCACCGCCGCAGCGACTTCGTCGCGCCCGGCTTTGGGGTCGACGCCGATCACCAGACGCGCGTTGGGCTGGGCGTCGATGATGTACCAGGCTTCGGTCTTGCCGCGCGGAGCGCCTTCCAGCGCACGCGCCTGCTCGTCGTTGGGGTGAACCTGCACCGAAAGCCAGTCAGCGGCGTCGATGAGCTTGACGAGCAGCGGCAGCCCGTCGCTGGGGTCGCTCAGGCTGCCGATCAGGTCTGCGCCGAACTCGGACAGAAGATCGCCGAGGGTGCGGTCGCGCAGAGCGCCGTTGGCAACCTTACAGGTGTCGTGCATCTCCCACGATTCGCCGTAGGGTTCGGTGGTGGGCAGGGACTTGTGCATCACGGTTTCCAGCCGCCGACCGCCCCACACCTTGACGTGCAGCACCGGCTCCAGCAGCATCGGATAGAGATTGGTCTTGTCCATCGCTCATTCCTTTTGAGCCAGAGACTTCGACAGCAAGTAGTAGGTCTGCCCTGGCGGATACTCGTTGATTTCGCCAACAACACGATAGCCGTGTCGCTGGTAGAACGGGCGCGCCTGAAAGCTGAACGTCTCGACGTAAGCGTTGGTGCTGCCGAAGGCGCGGGCTTCGGCTTCCGCCACGTCGATCAGTTGATCGCCATAGCCCTGATGACGATAGGCGTCGGCGATCCACAGGATTTCGATGTGGAACCAGCCGCCCCAGACGCCGCCGAGAATACCGCCCTGCACAGTCTGCGTGTCGTCGCGCAGAAAGATGGCGATATCCAGGAAGTGCCAGTCGTCGAGGGTGCGCATGTTGAAGCGATACAACCCCCACCTGACCGTCTCCAGATCGGCGGGATTCGGCTCACGTTCGGAGACCAGACGCAGGGCTGACATGTTCACCACACGTTGACAAACGGAACCGCGTGCCGATAATGGTAGCGGTCGCACAAGCATAGCCCCTAACCACCCGATGAGCAATCCATGAAACCCGCCTTCGACTTCAGCACCTTTCCCACCCTGCGCACTCGTCGGCTGATCCTGCGGGAAATCGTCCCATCCGACGCCGAAGCGATCCTGAGCATTCGCGGCGATATCCGGGTGACGCGCCTGAACTCCGGCATCCCGATGCAGTCGCTCGACGAAGCGCGCGACCTGATCGAGAAGGCGCAGCAGGCATACGACGATCACCGCCGCATCGACTGGGGAATCGTCTTCGAAGCCGCGCCGGACGCGGGATTGATCGGGCGAATCGGCTACAACTACTGGCTGCGACAGGATCGGCGGGCGTCGATTGGCTACGACCTGGGCTACACGTTCTGGGGCAAGGGGATCATGACCGAAGCGGTGCGGGCGGTGGTGCGCTTCGGCTTCGAGCAGATGTGCCTGAACCGGATCGAAGCCGACACCGATTCCGAGAATTTTGGCTCGATGCGGGTGCTGGAGAAGGTCGGCTTCAAGCGCGAAGGTGTCCAGCGGGAGCAGTATTTCGAGTGGGACGAATTTCACGATCTAGTGCTGTTCGCGCTGCTGCGCACCGATTTTCTGAAGCTGCGCAGCCGGTAAACGCCAGTTTTCGACGAAAGACAAAGCCGGTTGCTTCAGGGATGAGGGTATAATTGCTAAATGGCAATTATACGAGGTGGAGTATGACCGATCTGACGACTCTGAAACAAGCCGCACGGATCGTCTACGACGAGTCTGGAAACCCGGTTGTGCAAATTCCGCTGTCGGTATGGCAGGAGTGGCTGGCGCAACCCGAACCGGAGAATTTTCAGATTCATAAGATCAACGCGCTTGTGCGAGCATGGTCTGAAGAACCGGACGATCTGCCGGAAGGCTGGTGGGATAACTTTCGCCAGTTCCTGAAGGAAAACCCGCCCAACTTTGAAACCCTCCACGATCCGACCGACGAATGACTCGCTACGTCTTTGACACGAATATCCTATCGTGGCTGCTCGCTGCTGACCCGGCGATTATTTCCCGTATGAATCAACAGATCAAAGCCGACGATGTCATTCTCGGCTGCCCGATCGTCTGGTACGAGGTCAGACGCGGGCTGCTTGCGAAAGACGCCAGACGCCAGATGCAGCGACTTGATGCTCTGTTTGCGACATTTCTCTGGCAAGACTATCGACGCTTGGATTGGCGGTTGGCAGCGGAACTCTGGGCATTTCGACGAGCGCACGGCTTGCCCATCAATGATGCCGATTTGTTGATCGGAGTTTTCACTCGGAATCGAGAGGCGATCCTGGTCACGGATAACGTGAAGGATTTCGCCGGGCTGGACGTTTCGATTGAGAACTGGAAGCTGCGCGAATAATCTCTGTTTGGCGATAATCCAGCCTGCCCCGGCTATTCGCTTCCATCCCCATTGGACGCCATTTGATG
>JADLHH010000623.1 GCA_020848855.1 Anaerolineae bacterium
CAGCGGGTAGGTCGCACCCATCTGTCGCTTCACCCGTTCCAGCGCGGCAGCGAAGGCATCCCGCGCTTCAGGACGCGAGAAATCGGTGAGCGATTCGTTGATAAATGGGGGAAGCATATCCTGTCTCCTGTCTTCAGTAAATTTTCGTTCCGATTGTATGAATTTCACGGAAAATTGATGTAATAAATGCTGCGGCTTGGTAGAATAAGCATATGGAACCGGTCAGCCTGACGGTAGAACTGGCCGGATGACTTCATCGAGACGCTCGCACATTGCCGCCGACACCGCACGCCGATCATACAACGCGGCGCATTGCAGCAGGCAGTCCATCGCACACCATTGTCGTTACCCTGCAGCATCGTTGCACGCTCGTCGTCGCCTGATTGTAGAAACATGGTCGCTCGCCGCTCACTGACGAACCCGCTGCGCGCAAGTCATCCGCCCCCTTCTACCGTCAAGTCTTCGCAGACCAGCATGACATGTTCTCCTCGACAGCGGGTCAAGACAATTGTTCTTGACCCGCTGCCGTTTAATTTCAGCTTGCGGATCAATTCCTCCGGCGTGACCGCCGTGCCCCGCTTCTTGACCGTCACCCGCCCGACATCCTGTTCGCGCAGGTAGGCGCGCAGCTTCTTCAGATTGAACGGCATCCAGTCGAGGATGCGCCACGCCCGCGCCCAGGGCGTATCCGGCGGTATGTCGGTGGTGATGTAGGCGATCTCCGGGTCGAGCAGCGCGCCGCCCAGTTCGAGCGCCAGGTCTTCGACCAGCCCTGCCCGAATGATCGCCGGATCAGGCTCGACCAGCCAGTTACGCGGTTCACTGCTCAGACCAGTGACAGCCGCATGAGCGCCCCGGATATGCGTCGCATCCGCCGTCAGCAGCACCGCCGCGCCCGCAGGGTTGTCTCCCCGGATTAGCAGCGCTTCCTTAAGGTCACCTGCCACCGAGACGAAGACAACATGTCCGTCGTCCTCGATGTACGGCTCAACCTGCGCCAGATCGACACCCGGCGATAGCTTAACGATAATCCGCGGCGCGCGCCAGCCTCGAATGGTCTTCAACGGCGGCTGGTAGCGCTCCACGTCGAAAATGCGCTTGCCGTTTTCGTCACGCCGCCCCGGATCGAAGAAGATCAGGTCGGCGTCGGGCACGCCGTTGCGCACATCCGCGACTTCAAAGCGTGCCGTCACGCCAAGCGCCTGCGCGTTCAGCCGCGCCATCGCCACGCGCATCGGGTCGATGTCCAGTCCGGTCACGCTGCCGCCCGCCTGACCAAAAGCAATCGAATCCGCGCCGATGCCGCAGCAGGCGTCTACAATATGCTGACCGGAGAATACGTCACCTGTACGATAGCGGCGCACCAGCGGGTCGCTGGCTTGCTCCAGCGCGTCGCGGGTGAAGTACAGCTTCGCCGCGTCGTCGCCGAACTTGGCGACCGCTTTCTTTCGCAGCCGCGCCAGTTCGAGCGCCGCACCCGCCTGCGACGCGCCGAAATCCCGGCGCAGCGCTGTCAGCAGCGGCAGCGCGCGCTCGTCGCTCAGGTCGTCGGCTGCCAGCCGCGCCAGAACGCGCTGCCCGGCGTCGGAAGTCAGAAAGTCGAGGTCAGCGAGCGTAATGCTCATTCGTCCGGGGCTTCAGCCAGCGCCGGATCGACCGGGACAAGGGCAATTTCACGCCCATCGAGCGCCGCCATCGGCGGATTGACCAGCAGCCGCCAGTCCTGCGCCGCCGCGCGGCTGAATCTGGCGACCTTGTTCACGTCGCGGATTTTGCCCGCGACGACGGCGATCTGCATGAAGGCGACGGCGTTGGGCAGGCTGCTGAACGCCAGCAGCAGCGGATTGCCGTCATCCGCCAGCGCCAGTGCGCGCCACTCGACTGTCTCGCCGGGTTTGAGCGCCCACACCGGCTTATTCGGCGTCTGCCGGACGAGCAGATGCACGTAGCGCCCCTTGAATTCCACCGCCGCATCACGCTGCGCCACGCTCTGAATCCGCGCGTGGGTGTCGTCGGTGACGTGCGGCTTCTCGCCGCGCATCAACATGCCGACGCCTGAAGCGTCGGTTGGCATTTCCTCGACCAGAATGCGGGTATAGCCCAGGCTTTCCAGCCGCCTGACCAGCGCCCGGCTTGGCTCGCTGCGCACGTCAGCAGCGATCAGCCTGCCGCCCGGTCGCAGCGCGCGCAGCACCCACACCAGCCGTTCGTCGTCCAGATCGGCGTTGTACGCCACCGCCGCGTCGAACTGATCCGTATCTTCCGGCAGAGCAGCAGTCACGGCGAGGTCGGCGCGCCGCTGCGCGAGCAGGTCGCCCATCCCACCGCCGAGGTCGAGCAGATGCAGCGTCGAGGCGCTGGGCGGCAGGTGCTTGATCAGCAGCTCGACAGCGGACGCAGCCGGAGTATCCGTCATTTCGCGTTGGGCGCTCGCCGGGCGGCGTCGATCAGCGTGAGGACTTCTTCCCATTCTTCACGGAAGAAATGCAGCGTGACCGACCCCAGCTCGATGTGAAAGACGACTTCCCCATCGGCTTCGTTGGAAATCCAGGCAGCGTAGTTCTCGGTTTCCGCCAGCGTTTCGACATCGACTTCGTTCATGATTCTTCCCTTTCCGTTTGCCGCTATTCTAGCATATCAGCCGCACGTTTCATGCACCGGCGGCGGAATAAAAAGCGCGCCATGAGGATGCCCATGACGCGCCTGTTCAACCCTGCTGACTAGCGGCGGTCGCCCCCACGACGATCCCCGCCGCCTCGGCGGTCGCCGCCACCGCGACGGTCGCCGCCGCGCCCACCACCACCGGGCGGACGCCGGTCACGGCTGCGGGCTTCTTCGGCGCTCCAGCCTTCAAGCACCGCCTGACGGCTGAGGCGCACCTTGCCATCCGGCGGCGCGTCGGTAACCATCACCATAATCTCGTCGCCAAGCTGGACTTCGTCTTCGGGCTTCTCGACGCGGTGGTCGGACAACTGCGAGATATGCACCAGCCCTTCACGCCCCGGCAGGAATTCCACGAACACGCCATAAGGCTCGATGCGCGTGACCTTACCGGTGTAGATGCGCCCGACTTCCGGGCTTTCGGTCAAGCCACGCACTTCTTCGAGCGCGCGCTCCACCGCCGGACCGTCTGCCCCGGCGACGAATACCGTGCCGTCTTCCTGAATGTCGATCTTGACGCCGGTGCGCTCCTGAATGCCGCGCACGACCTTGCCACCGGGTCCGATCAGCGCGCCGATCTTCTCCGGGTCGATCTTGACCGATTCCATGCGCGGCGCATATTCGCTCAACTGCGCGCGCGGCTCCGGCAGCGCCGTGAGGATCACGTCCAGGATTTGCAGCCGTGCTTCACGCGCCTGCGACAGCGCCTGCTGCATGATCGCGTCCGAGACACCGCTGATCTTGATGTCCATCTGCAGCGCGGTGATGCCGTTGACGGTTCCGGCAACCTTGAAGTCCATGTCGCCGATGTGGTCTTCCAGACCCTGAATGTCGGTCAGGACGGCGACCTTCTCGCCTTCCTTGATCAAGCCCATCGCAATCCCCGCGACCGGGTGCTTGATCGGCACGCCGGCGTCCATCAGCGACAGCGTGCTGCCGCAAACGCTCGCCATCGACGTGCTGCCGTTGGAACTCAGCACTTCGCTGACCAGGCGGATGGTGTACGGGAACACATCTTCCGCCGGGATCATCGCGCGCAGGGCAGCTTCCGCCAGCGCACCGTGACCGATTTCACGGCGGCGCGGTCCGCGCAGCGGATAGGTCTCGCCGGTGCTGTAGGGCGGGAAGTTGTAGTGGTGCATGTAGCGCTTGTTGTCTTCGGGACTGAGCGTATCCAGCTCCTGCGAGTCGCGCGGGGAGCCAAGGGTGGCAATCGTCATGACCTGCGTCTGCCCGCGCTTGAACAAGCCTGAGCCATGCACACGCGGGATGATGCCCGCTTCCGCCGCCAGCGGACGAATCTCGGTCAGACCGCGACCATCGGGACGCACGTGGTCGTCCACGATCCGGCGGCGCACTTCCTCGGCGATGACGCTAGCGAAGACTTCCTTCACGTCGCCGGGGCGGGCGTAGGTCTCGCCGACTTCTTCGTCGTCAATCGGCACATAGCCCGCCAGAATGGTGTCGCGCAGTTCGTCGAGCGCTTCGTTGCGCCCGGAGCGATCCGTGGTCGAGAGGATAATCTCGCGCACGCCCTGACGGCTCTTTTCCGCCACTTCGCGCGCCAGCGCTTCGTCGATACTCGACGTGATCGGCGTGGCTTTCGGCTTGCCAATCTGCTCGCGAATCTGCTTCTGGAGAGCGATCACCGGCTGCACCGAGTCGTGCGCCAGCTTGAGCGCCCGCAGCATGGTCGCTTCGTCAACTTCGTCGGCGGCGCACTCGACCATGTTGATCGCTTCGGCGGTTCCCGAAACGCGCAGATCGAGGACACTGTTTTCCATCATAGGGATGGTCGGGTTGACCACCAACTCGCCGTCGATCAAGCCGATGCGCGCACCGGCGACCGGACCATCCCAGGGGATGTTCGAGATCATGATCGCGGTGCTGGCGGCGATGATGCCGAGCATGTCGATCTGGTGTTCCTGGTCGTGGCTGAACGCCGTCAGGATGACCTGGACTTCGTTGCGCATGTTGTCCGGGAACAGCGGGCGCAGCGTGCGGTCGATGACGCGCGAGGTCAGGATCGCCTGTTCGGACGGACGCCCTTCGCGGCGGAAGAAGCTGCCGGGGATGCGCCCGGCGGCATACAGCTTCTCTTCGAAATCAACACTCAGCGGGAAGAAATCGATGCCCTCGCGGGCGGATTTGCTCATGGTGGCGGTGGCAAACACGACCGTTTGCCCCAGTTGAATGGTGACCGCGCCGCCCGCCTGTTCGGCGAGCTTGCCGGTCTCGATGATGATCTCGTCGCTGCCCAGCGTCGTGGTAAAACGATGGACTTCTCCCATGTTACCTGCCATGTCTTTACTCCTTAATGAAATAAGACATGCCCGGTATCCAGGAACTGGAAAGTGCTGCTAAACAGATCGTTTAGCCACACGGCTCCAGTCTCTGCTCTACCAGGCATGTCTGCAAGCCGAGGATTCGGCTTTCTCCAACCGTAGCGATTAGCGACGCAGCCCCAACCGTTGCAAGATTTCACGGTAGCTGTCGGGGTCCGTCTGGCTCAAATACTTCAGGTGGCGCCGGCGCTGACCGACCAGCTTCAGCAGCCCACGCCGCGAATGCTGATCCTGCCGGTGCGACTTGAGATGCTCGGTCAACTGCTGGATGCGCTGGGTCAGCAGGGCAATCTGCACCTGCGGCGACCCGGTATCATGCTCGTGACGAGCATATTCCTGAATGATCGTGTCTTTCTCGTTTTTTGTGAGTGCCATGTCCAATCCTTCTGTCACCAGATGCGCCGGACAGGGCGCAGCGGTCTCGTTTAACGCGACGCATTATACCAGACGAACATACGGCTGCCAATGCCGAAGGTGAAGCGGCGAACCGACTCCTACTCCGTGCCGGGTTCCGGGATTGGATCGCCATGCGCGAGCGCGCTCGTCAGCCAGGCGCGCCTGGCATCGTC